>DASVAM010000285.1:0-4300 GCA_036376375.1 Chitinophagaceae bacterium | reverse complement strand
CCACATTATAACCTTTGGGTCTTTCCCTTTCATTACCTGCTTTAGATTTTTCGCCTGGAAGGGTGTGATGCGGCCATAAGGTGGTCTAAAGAGATGACTATCTATTTCATTCGATGCAAGGGCAATGTCGCTGAGGTAATCTTGATTATTTGTTTTCCATCCATTTAAATGATTGTATGTATGATTGCCGACCGAATGACCTTCCTCTATTATTTGTTTGTAAATACCAGGATAGCAGACAACATTTTTGCCGATGCAAAAAAAAGTTCCAAGGGCTGCGTATTTTTTTAATTCGTTCAACACAAACGGCGTGGCTTCGGGATGGGGGCCATCGTCAAATGTCAAATAAAGAATTTTCTCATTGACCGGTATACTCCATATATAAGAAGCGTAAATCCTCTTGAGCCAGCCCGGTGTTTTTACGAAGTAAAACATTTACCAAAGTAATTTCTTTCCTAATTATTCGTTTTAGACTTTTGTAGGTCTTATTGCGAACATAAAATTCAATCTCTATGAAACTAAAGAAAATCTTTGCTCTTATGTCTCTCCCCTTGCTCTTTTTCTTTACAGCATGTCAAAAAGAAGAAAATGAGCCCGATCCAGAATTTGAAACAACTTTTAATATGAGCCGCGACCAGGCTATTTCCGAAAGCATAAACGATGATGCTACCGCCGTTTTCTTTGAAGCATCTGTAAGCTCAGGTTTTTACAGGTTGAACGGACAAGCGGAAACAACTGGCATATTAAGTTGTGCAACCATAACAGTAACTCCACAAAATACATTTCCAAAAACGATCACAATTGACTTCGGAAATGGATGTCCCTCTAATGATGGTGTTTCCCGTGCAGGAAAGATCAATATTACTCTTTCAGATTATGTGCATAACCCGGGTGCCACAGCAGTTATGACATTTGAAAATTATTCAACCCTAGGTTTTAAAGTAGAAGGTACGATCACATGGACCAATACAAGTACTCCAAACGGTATTAGCTGGACAAGGGAGATCACGAATGGTAAAGTGATAGAACCTTTGGGCGGGTATTACTGGATGCACCAGGGAACAAAAAATGTTACACAAACTGCAGGAGCGAATACCCCAAGTGACCTTTTAGATGATGTGCATTCGATTACGGGTAACCATACAGTAACCAACCCGGCAGGAAAAACACGAACGGTAACAATAACCGAGGCTCTTGAAAAGAAAATAACTTGTCATAATGTAACAAAAGGTAAAGTGAAGGTACAGGCGCAGACACATTTTGCGATCCTGGATTATGGTGATGGCACTTGTGACAAAGTAGCTACCGTTACTATTGATGGTGTGGCACCAATAACCATACTGCTGCCATAAAACTTCCGAACCCACGAATCAAAGACCGTCTTCGGACGGTTTTTTATTGCCCTTAATTGAAGATTTACGAAACTTATCTTTGCCGTCTATGGATAAAAGAGTAAGGGTAAGATTTGCGCCTTCACCAACGGGTGGCTTGCATCTTGGCGGTATGAGAACAGTTTTATACAATTATCTTTTTGCAAAAAAACATGGTGGCGATTTTGTCTTGAGAATTGAAGACACCGATCAAAGCCGTTATGTAGCGGGGGCAGAAGAATACATTTTTGATTGTTTGAAATGGGCAGGACTTGAACCAACTGAAAGTTTATTGCATGGTGGCAACTATGGGCCCTATCGTCAAAGTGAAAGAAAAGATACTTACCGGAAATATGCCCAACAACTTGTCGAAGGTGGTCATGCCTATTATGCGTTTGATACACCCGAAGAACTTGAAAAGATGCGGCATGATTTCAGGACTGAACAAAATCCTTCTCCGCAATATGATCATAGCGTCCGGATGAAAATGCGGAATTCCCTTACGCTGGATCCCGGTGAAACTAAAAAGTTATTAGAGGAAGGAATGAGGCACGTGATCCGCATAAAAATGCCGGAGCATGAAACAATCATATTAAATGACCTGATCCGCGGAGAAGTAAGCTTTGATACATCGGTTGTTGATGATAAGGTATTGTTGAAAGCAGATGGAATGCCAACCTATCATCTCGCTGTCGTAGTGGATGATCATTTAATGAAAATATCTCATGCCTTTCGTGGGGAAGAATGGTTACCCAGTGCACCGGTTCATATTTTATTATGGAAAAATTTATTTGGCTTACAGGAGATGCCCCAATGGGCACACCTTCCATTAATATTGGGACCCAATGGAAAGCTCAGTAAGCGCGATGGAGCCAAATATGGTTTCCCCGTTTTTGCGATGAACTGGACCGACCCCAAAACAAATGAACTTACAGAAGGGTTCAAAGAGAAAGGATTTTTGCCGGAGGCATTTATCAATTTACTCGCATTACTGGGCTGGAATGATGGTACCGAACAGGAAATTTTTACCAAAGAAGAACTCGTTGAAAAATTTTCCATCGACAGAGTGCATAGTGGCGGAGCAAAATTTGATTATGAAAAAGCAAAATGGTTCAACCATGAATGGATAAAAAAGTCGACAGTCGCTAGTCTGGAGTCCGTAGTTCGGTCTTTATTGAATGAACAAGGCATTACAGGTATCAATGACGCAATACTTGAAGAAGTAATTGAGCTTATAAAAGACCGATGCACATTACTGACTGATTTTTATGACCAGTCATATTTCTTTTTCAGATCGCCCGAAAAATGGGATGTGGATGCAGTGAAGCCAAAATGGAACGAAGAAAAAAAAGAGTTCTTTAATGTGCTAATGAGCAAATATGCAAATGTGCAAATGTGGCACACAACCCAACTTGAAGATGTTTTTAAAGAGACAGCAGCTGCGTTAAAAATAAAACCAGGCGAATTACAGTTACCGTTCCGTATTATGCTTGTGGGAGGTAAGTTTGGACCACCCGTATTTAATATTGCTGAAATCCTGGGCAAGGACGAAACAATTACTCGTATGAAAAAAGCATTAACTGTTTTCTGAATTCAGGATTGATAGTATCTTGTTCATATGTTACAGCCTGCCTCTCCAAATAAACCGGTCATTTTCTTGCTGGCGGCTATAAAATTTCTCATTCCTTTTATTCTTATCCATCCTGCATTCGAATTGCAAAGAGATGAATACCTGTATTACCAGCAAGGGCAGCATTTGGCAGCCGGCTATCTTGAAAACCCTCCCTTGCTCTCCTGGCTCGGCTTTATCTCTTCATGGTTTGGAAATAAAGAATGGTTGATAAACTTCTGGCCGGCATTTATTGGTGCATTGACTGTTATGGTTGCATGCCTGATTTGTGCAAGACTGGGTGGAAAAGCATTTGCCCAATTTCTTACCGGGTTTGGGGTCATTACCGGTGCCTTCCTGAGGATACATATTTTATTTCAACCAAACATCCTTGATATTTTTTTCTGGACTTGCAGCCTTTATTTTCTTGTCAGATTCATTCAAACAAATAATAACAGGGATATTTTACTGATGGCTGTCTGTCTTGCCCTGGCCTGGTGGAGTAAATATTCTGTCCTGTTCCTTATTACTGCTATCGCCATCGGACTGCTGTTATCAAAATACAGAAAAGTCTTTCTCAACATTAATACCTACAAGGCTGCCGGCATTGCCTTACTGATCATTCTTCCAAATCTTTGGTGGCAATATGCACATAAATGGCCCCTGATACATCACATGCAGGAATTAAGAGAGACACAACTTGTGCATGTAAATCCGTTGGATTTTGTTAAAGAACAATTCCTGTTATTGTTTCCTGTTTTAATAATATGGATAGCCGGCCTTATTTGGGTATTCCGAAACCGCAATTACAGGATCATCGGATGGATATATTTATCAGTAATCCTTCTTTTGACATTCGGGAGTGGCAAAGGATATTATTCCCTGGGTGTTTATCCAGTATTGCTTGCCGCAGGGGGTGTCGCATGGGAAAGGATCTGTGCAAAAAGAAAATGGTTGTCTTTTATTGTTGTACTACTTATTGTGGGTCTTACCTTGCCATTCTTGCCGATCGTTTTACCAATGAAAAGCCCGGAAAAACTTGCCGCCTTTTATAAAGAAAAAGAGGTTGGTAAAATAGGATTATTAAAATGGGAAGATCAACGGGATCATGAACTACCACAGGATTTTGCGGACATGCTCGGATGGAAAGAAGTAACAGAAAAAGCTGAAAAGTTCTTTATCTCATTGCCGGATTCAATCAAAAACAACACAGGTATTTATTGCCGGCATTATGGATTTGCCGGTAGCCTGAAATTTTATGGGAAAGATAAACTTTTCAGGTCAAAGGTTATTTCGGATAATGGTTCATTCCTGTTGTGGA
>DASVAM010000274.1:0-3320 GCA_036376375.1 Chitinophagaceae bacterium | reverse complement strand
GAAATTACTTGGACGGTAATCATATATAACATAGATCATTTGAAAAAATGATCTGAACGAAAAACCAAAGTCCTTCTTATTCCTCTCTGCGCAGGCAGGGAGGTTTAAGGGGGCCAAAACCTAAGGCCAACAATGCTATACCATTTGTTTGAATGGTTTAAAGAACAAGAGATCAATTTTCCCGGAAGCGGGATACTTGGTTTTATTTCTTTCAGGGTGTTGCTGGCAATGTTGTTGTCATTGATCATCACCTTGATTTTTGGAAAGAACCTGATCAATATTATCAGGCGAAAGATCGGGAACGAAACGGTAAGAGATCTTGGACTTGCTGGCGAACAACAAAAAAGATCGACGCCAACCATGGGAGGTATCATCATTATCCTCGGGATCGTTGTTCCTACGCTGCTCTTTGCAAGACTGGATACAATATATATAGTACTGATGCTGATCGCAACAGTGTGGTTGGGTATTATTGGTTTTATTGATGACTACCTGAAGTTGAAAGCTAAACGCCAGGCACAAGAGCAGGGCATTGCTTATAAGAAGGGAGATAAAGATGGATTGGCCGGATGGTTCAAAATACTTGGGCAGGTTGGACTTGGAATTTTTGTTGGCGCCACACTTTATTTCAATGATGATGTGAGAATGTGGAGAGAGTACCAGGGTACACCTTCACCCGGTGATACAACCGTTTTTACAAAAACAGTAAATAACCGGCCTAAACATTTCGTAGAAACCAAAGTACCAATAACAACTATTCCATTCGTGAAAAGCCATGAATTCAATTATTCAAAATTATTACCTGAAAGCTGGCGGGATTATACATGGGTACTCTATATAGGCATCGTGATATTTATTATCACTGCTGTTTCGAATGGTGCAAACATCACGGATGGATTAGATGGATTAGCCACAGGAACTTCTGCATTGATCGGTGTTTGTCTTGGAATTTTTGCTTATGCAAGTGGTAATCTCTATTTCGCCGATTATCTCAATATAATGTATATACCGGGCCTCGGTGAGTTAACCATATTTATAGCAGCCATGATCGGGGCATGTATCGGGTTTCTCTGGTATAATTCTTACCCGGCGCAAGTGTTCATGGGTGATACAGGAAGTTTAACACTTGGGGGCATCATTGCGGCAATTGCCATCATCGTTCATAAAGAATTATTGATCCCGATTTTCTGTGGAGTTTTTTTCGTGGAGTTGTTAAGCGTAATGATACAGGTTTCATATTTCAAGTACACAAAAAGAAAATTTGGAGCTGGAAAAAGGATCTTTTTGATGAGTCCTTTGCACCATCATTACCAGAAGCTGGGATATCATGAAGCAAAGATCGCAACGAGATTTTGGATAGTGACCATGCTTTGCGTGTTGTTAAGCATTGCAACGTTGAAAATGAGATGATATATCGTGAAACGTGAGACGTGAATCGTGAAAGGTTCTTAGATAGTAAAAGTTTTACTCACGACTGACGGCTCACGAATGACGAACGAATTATTGAAAAACCGCCCTCGATTCAAGCCCTGGGAAACTAAAATAGAAGTCCAAACCAGATTGTGGTGCAGAACATCCTAAACTAATGCTTGTGAAAAACCAACATTCCGTACGGCCCATCCCAACCTTCCCGAAGGGAAGGAGATCCGAACACAAGGCCAGCTTTATGAAAATGTTGATGGATCCGATACCAGTTGGTGAGTCAGGAATTGTAGATGAGATGTTTTATTAAGAGTTGATTGAAAAACTAATGTCCGGCAGTTCTCCCCCTTCGGGGGAGTTAGAGGGGGCCGGGGCTTTATGAACAGGAAACTTGTCATACTCGGCGGTGGAGAGAGTGGTGTCGGCGCTGCTTTGCTGGCAAAAAAAAAGGAGTATGAAGTGTTTCTTTCGGACGGAAGTTCTTTGAAAGAGATCTATCGCATGGAATTGCAAATAGCCGGAATTGAATTTGAAGAAGGTAAGCATTCCGAAGAACGAATCCTCAAGGCCGATGAAGTAGTAAAAAGTCCTGGCATTCCTGAGAAGAATGAAATGGTGAAAAAGATCAGGTCAAAAGGAATCGAGATCATCAGTGAAATAGAACTGGCCTATCGGTTCAAAGGAAGTAGTAAAGTGATCGGCATTACCGGCAGCAATGGAAAAACGACAACAACAGCATTGATCTATCACATCTGTAAAACCGCAGAAGTGGATTGTGCCCTGGTTGGAAATATCGGTTTTTCATTTGCCAGGCAGGTTGCGATGGATCCCAAACCGCTGTATGTAGCAGAGATCAGCAGTTTCCAATTGGATGATATCAAAACATTCAGACCCGATGTAGCGATAATCACCAACATCACTGAAGACCATCTTGACCGCTATGATTACAAGTTTGAAAATTATATCGCGAGCAAATTCCGTATCGCTATGAACCAGACAAAAGATGACCATTTCATTTATTGCCTGGAGGATGAAGTAACTATGAAATATTTAAACCAGTTCAATATTCAATCAAACCAACTGCCAATCAGCATGAAAAAAGAAGTACGCAATGGAGCATTTATCAAAGACGGGGACATGTATGTAAGAACAGGAAATGACTATGTAAGCATGAGTGTCTACGATTTTGCATTAAAAGGAATACACAACCAATATAACACGATGGCCGCCTGTGTAGCAGCGTCAACGCTCGAATTAAGAAAGGAAAAGATAAGAGAAGCGGTTACCACTTTTCAAAGTCTTGAGCACAGAATGGAGCCAGTGGCAACCATTCGTGGTGTTGAGTTCATCAACGATAGTAAAGCAACGAATGTCAATAGTACATGGTATGCATTGGAAAGTATGAACAAGCCCACTATCCTTATCCTTGGAGGAGTTGATAAAGGAAATGATTATTCGCTGATCACCGACCTGGTAAAAGAAAAAGTAAAGGCGATCATTTGCCTCGGCACCGATAATCGTAAGCTGCACGAGGCATTTGGAAACATAGTTAGCCCTATCGTGAATACGGGGAGCGCCTCAGAAGCCGTACATGCTGCCTTTCATTTTGCAGAAAAAGGTGATGTGGTTTTATTAAGCCCGGCCTGTGCAAGCTTTGATTTATTTAAAAACTATGAGGACAGAGGGAACCAGTTTAAAAAGGCAGTGAAGGAGTTATAAAACCCCTGTCCCCTAAAGGGGAACTTAGATCGGGGTTTTCATTGTGATGTTTGAAAAGTTCTTCTTAATGAGTGTGATGATTATGTTATCAGCAACATTGCTACTATGAAGCTTTAGTTGCGTCGCACTCTTGTACACTTAGTTCTTTATTCAGCATGAATTGCCACAGGCTTTAGCCT
>DASVAM010000264.1:0-6057 GCA_036376375.1 Chitinophagaceae bacterium | reverse complement strand
TCACCAATTCCTTCTAATCTTTTACTTGTTTCCATATTTCCCGATAATCTATTTAAATCATGAGAATCGTGGTTCTATTTCCACAACCCTCTTTTATATACTCCATAAATTTTTACTTCTTCTGTTAATGGTCTTATCTGTTCGATCACGCTTTCAAATTGATTAACTGTATCAAATTCCATATCCGCATGAAAACTGTATTTAAAATCGCTGCCGGGAATAGGAAAGCTTTGCAGCTTACTTAAATTGATTCCACCTTCGGCAATTTTGGTCAGCACTTTTGCCAAACTTCCCCTTGAGTGGTCAGTATGAAAATTAACCGACGCTTTGTTGGCATCAGTTATCGTTTGTGCAACATCCTGCCTTTGTAACATCAAAAACCTGGTATAATTATTCTTCATTGTCTGAATTCCCGGTGCAAGAACTTCCAACTGAAACAAATCCGCAGCAAGTTTACTTGCAATGGCGGCAATGTGTTTGCTTTTGTGTTGATGTATATGTTTCGCACTTAGCGCCGTGTCCTCGGTTTCTACCAGTTTCCATTTATGCTTATCCAGGAAATCATAGCATTGCTGCAGCGCCATGGTGTGTGAATGAACCTCGCGGATGTCTTCCAGTTTTACCCCGGGATTCACCAGTAAATTTTGTTTGATCTGCAAATAGATCTCACCAATGATCTTAAGATTTGACTTTTGAAGAAGATTATAATTAGCCAAAATGCTTCCGGCGATCGAATTTTCAATTGCCATGACACCCCCATTACTCTCTTTCATACTTGAAGCGATCTTTATCACCTCCTTAAAAGTGGAGCACGGAACTACTTCTGTGTTCTTTCCAAAAAACTGTTGCGCCGCCACCTGGTGAAAGCTACCTTCATAACCCTGTATGGCCCATCTTAAATCCTTCCCAAAGGGAAGGACTTGCAAAGATTCTGAGTTTTGAATTGGTTCCATATTTTTTGATTTTCCCATGTCCCGCCGACAGCGGGATTGGAAGGGCCAAAAAAAACTCCCGGCTTTTTTGCCGGGAGTCTTTATGTTGATTTTAGTTTTTAAACTTAATACGCTTTCAACAAAAGCAATCCCGGCTTCTGGCTAAAGAAATAATAAAAGTAAAACCAACGATATGCTTTTGTTATTAATGTCATTATATTTCAAAAATAAGTATTCATATTCAACCGGCAAGGCTTTTACAATAAAATAATTAAACCCAAAACGATTGTTTGTCAGCGCTGGCGGGCTCCCCGAAGGAGTCAATTCAGCGTAACAAAAAGCCATCCCGAATCCCGATAGCTATCGGAGCGGGATGGCCTCTAACGATTGTTCCGAAGGAATCCCTTCGGGGCTTGCCATATTAAAATCTTACTGAGCTGCTGTCGCTGTAGTAGTCGAAGCATCTGTTGCTGCCGGTGTAGCAGTTGTATCAGTTGGCGCTGGAGCTACAGTTTCAGTTGGAGCCGGAGCAGTTGTTTCTGTTGTAGATTCAGTTGCCTTCTCATCATTGCATGATGCAAATGCTGCGATCGCTAATACGATAAAAAGCTTTTTCATGTTTTCTGTTTTTTTGATTTTGTTTAAACAATACAATTCGGCATTTATACCCGGCAAATGAAAAGGTAACCCGCCCCGAAATAGATTTTTTTGGTTTTCTTTGGGTTACTAATTCTAAATAATTGTATTAAAATCAGCAGAGTGAGCCCTGAAACTAAAGAAAAAGAGCTGTTGAAAGGACTGGCAATGGGGGATAAAAAGGCAGTTGAAACCATTTACAAAGACAATTTTAACATGGTTCAAAGCCTGGTTATCAATAACAACGGCTCTGCCCAGGAGGCCAAAGATATTTTCCAGGAGGCGATGATCGTATTGTTGGAAAAGGCCCGTTCGGGGAGTTTTGAGCTGCATTGCCAGATAAAAACCTATGTGTATTCGGTGTGCCGGCGGATCTGGTTAAAGAGATTACAACAGTATAACAGGTATACCAACGAGATAGAAAGTGCGATGGGAACTGTATCGGTGGATGAGGATGTGGAAGAATACGAGAAAAAGGACCAGGAATTTGCGATGATGGAAAAAGCCATTGGGAGCTTAGGCGAACCTTGTAAAAGTCTTATCGAAGCGTTTTATATTCAGAAAAGGAATATGCAGGACATCGCCAACCAGTTTGGATATACAAATGCCGATAATGCCAAGAACCAGAAATACAAATGCCTGATGCGACTCAAAAAACTATTTTTTGCTCAATTTAAAAACGGTAAGTGATGGAAGATATTCAATTATTAGAAGCTGTTGAACGCTACATCCGAGGCGAAATGAAACCCGATGAAAGAGTTCATTTTGAACAATTGCGCAAAACTAATCCGGAAGTGGATCAGATGGTTGTTGAACATACATTATTTATTCATCAGATGAACGAAGTAGGTGAATTGCGCAAGTTCAAATCAACCTTGCATGAAGTACATACTGATCTTGCCGAAAAAGGGTTGATCAACTCAGACCGCCTGAAAGGCAAAGCAAAGGTGGTTTACATGTGGAAGAAGTACAGGAGGGTCGCAACAATTGCCGCTTCAATTGCAGGTATTACTACGCTCACCATAAGCTTATTGGTTTGGTCGGTTACTCCTAAAGGCTCCGGAGATGAAGTGACAAAACTCAGCCGTGAACTTGAAACCCAGCAAAGGATAACCAACAAGCTTTCGAACGATATAAAAACCGTTGCCAAAACGGTAAACGAAGAGATCCGCAAAAATGAAACGCCGGTGATTAATTATACAACTGGTGGCACGGGATTCTTGATTGATGTAAAAGGCTATCTCGTAACCAATGCGCATGTTGTAAGAGGCGCCAGGAACATTGCAATAGAAAAACCTGGTGGTAAAGAGTTTAAAGCAGAGGTGGTATATGCTGACGATGCAAGAGATATTGCCATACTTAAGATAAGTGATCGCAAATTCAAATCGCCTGGTTCCATCCCTTATGCTATCAGCAAATCACCTGCAGAACTCGCGGCGCCGATCTTTACGTTAGGCTATCCTGACAATAAGGTAGTTTATGGCGAGGGTTATTTAAGTTCCAGAACCGGTATTCACGGGGATACAATAAGCTGCCAGGTAACAATGACGGCCAATAATGGCAACAGTGGTAGCCCGATCCTTAATAAAAATGGCGAAGTGATTGGTGTACTCAGTGGAAGACAGACCAATGCGAATACTTTTGTATTTGCAACACATGCGCGGTATATTTATGCAGCGATTGAAGAGCTGAAAAAGAAAGATACAGCGTACAACCGTATTAAGATTCCGACAGTTTCCAATATCAAAAATTCCGGCAGGGAACAGCAAGTAAAAAAGCTTGAAGATTATGTGTATATAGTAAAGGTGAATTAATTAAACCATACTGATAACGTTCCATAGAAGCCGCACCAGCGGCTTTTTATTTTGCCCAAAGATTTTCAGGATATTCACCAGCGTCAACAAGCTTGCGCAAACTTTCTCGTACCATTGGTGCATCTTCCTTATATGTAACGCCAAACCATTTTGCAGAAGTAGGAATCACCTTTATCACTCCCTCCCCATCCTTAATGTATCTATCAGCCACGATTGGTATAAAGAACTCAGCTTTAGGATTGGACGCATTTTTCGAAAGAAATTCGTTGAATACTTTTTTTGTATAGCCAAAAACGGCCGGATGAAAACACCAAAAGTTCATCGACACATGCGTGTCTAACGGAAGTTCTTTGGGTAAATGTTCATCATTACAAACGATCTTATCGCCCATCCTGGCTACATTTAGTCTTTCAACGACGGAAACAAGATTACCCTTTTTATCCAACTCACAAACCCCACGATTGACCGTCCCATGTTCTGAAAGCGTTTTTAACAGCTCATAACCGATGATTGAAAATGTTTTTTCATTGCAATCATTAGCAAGGAAGCTCGCTGCTTTTTCAAATCCATCTTTTCCGTAAAAATCATCTGCATTGATAACGGCAAAAGGTTCTTTAACTATTTCATCTGCACAAAGAACCGCATGTGCGGTACCCCATGGTTTGGTTCTTTCTTTGGGAATTTCGAATCCTTCAGAATATTTGTTCAATTCCTGGAAAACATACTCCACTTCAATCCTGCCTTCAATATCTTTCCCCACTATCTCCCGAAAATTCTTTTCAAATTCTTTGCGAATGATAAAGGCTACCTTTCCAAAACCAGAACGAATGGCATCAAAAATAGAATAATCCATAATCGTTTCACCAGAGGGGCCAAATCCTTCCACTTGTTTCATACTTCCATAGCGTGAGGCCATCCCGGCTGCCAATATCACTAATGTTGGTTTCATATATTGTTTTAAAGACCCGCGAAATTAAATAAATTACCTACGCAGCTTATATTTATTCCATGGAACTTCCTGATGTTAAGAAAATAACAACTGATGAAATTCATTCACATCTTTTCGCTAACAAAAAAGTTGAGTTAGATGTGTTGCGTCTTGATAAGGTCCACCCGGTCATTTCAGGCAATAAATGGTTTAAGCTAAAATATCATCTTGACAATTTTAATGCCGGTAATTATAGTGGCATGATCACATTCGGCGGTGCATGGTCAAATCATATTGTAGCAACCGCCTGTACCTGTTACCTGCAAAAAATAAAATGTGTCGGCTTCATTCGTGGTGAAAAACCTCCACGGCTCTCGTCGACTTTAGTGGAGGCCACGAATTACGGAATGAACCTGAATTATATTTCAAGAGAAAAGTACAGCGCCAGGAACAGCGATCATTTTTTTGAATGGATCAAAAAAGAATTTCCGGATCATTACATTATCCCTGAAGGCGGCGCCGGTAAAGACGGAGAAAAAGGGGCTGCAGAAATTCTTCAATATGCAAATGGGAAGAATTATACTCATATCGTCTGCGCCGTTGGTACCGGGACGATGGTCAAAGGTATAAGACAAGCTGCTTCACCCAATCTAAACATAATGGGCGTTGTAGTTCTAAGAGGCTGGAATGAAGAAGATAAAACAGCGGATATTGAATTGTTATTGAATTATCATTTCGGTGGATATGCAAAATATGATGCAGACCTGCTCAGCTTTATGAATGATTTTTTTAAGCTCACGAATATTCCTACTGATTTTGTATACACCGGCAAATTAGCTTATGCGATATTCGACCTCGCAAAAAAAGATCGGTTTTCCGGGGGCAGCAAAATCCTTATGATTCACAGTGGAGGATTGCAGGGAAATGAATCGCTGCAAAAAGGTTCGTTAATCTTTTAAGTTTTTGAAGGACACATTCCTATCTTTGCGATGTAGACCAAAAGAAATTTTCTGTTTTAACGTTCTATATCCATGCGAAAAATCGTCCTGTCCCTTTTGATGCTCACTTCTGCATTTGTTTATGCACAGGATTCTTTACCTGCCTTTTCCGTAGTAAATAAAGGAAACAACAGGGTTGTCATCAGTTGGAACAATAAGTATCCGCATTTAAAACAGCTCAGTATTCAGCGCTCAACGGATAGTCTTTCCAATTTCAAAACACTGATCACGGTCCCTGACCCGAATAACAAACAAAACGGGTACCTGGATTCAAAGGCGGCGAACGATAAGATGTTTTACAGGCTTTATATCCTGGTTGACGGGGCTAATTTTATTTTTACTAAATCAAAAAGACCGGCCAATGATAGTATCAGGATGTCGCTGCTTTCCGACACATCTTCCAAATCATTAAAGGACAGTAATTATCTAAAGGTCGTTCAAAGGATCATTAGTCAGAATTTGCCTGACAGCGCCCTGACCACGGAAGAACTTATCATTTTAAGACGATATAGGAACGGCAAGCAGGACCTTTATTCAGATTCTGTCGCCCGCAATATTGGTAACGGAGTAAAAACCAAAAATAAACCCGATGTTGTGATTCCGCAATATCGGATCGTTGCTAATAAAGATGGCCTGGTGAGAATATCGTTATTGGATTTTGGCAGCAAGTCTTATTCCATCAGATTTTATGAAGACAATGATACGTTTCTTTTTGAATTAAAGAATATCAAAGAGGCTTCTCTCATGCT
>DASVAM010000243.1:0-21983 GCA_036376375.1 Chitinophagaceae bacterium | reverse complement strand
AAAACAAAATTACTGCACTACCAATTTATTTGTAAACGAAACCTTATTACTTACCCCATTCACTTTCAATAAATAATTTCCACCGCTCACGGATCTTGGTATTCTTACTTCTTCTATTTGCATGCTGGAATTAATATTTACCTCTTTGGTCTGGATCAGCTTTCCGGAAATATCGATGAGGTCGATGCTGTACCGGCCGGTTGGTTGTTCAGCAAAGGAAACTTTTACAAGACCATTTGTTACGGGGTTTGGATAAACTGAAATACCAGCGTTTAAAATTCCTTGTTGTGCCGGAGATGGCTTAGATACCACTTCGGTCTGTTGTGTTGTTGGTTGTTTGGGTTCCTCTGCATTTTTCTTTTCCTTTTTATTTCTTGCAAAAGCCAGTCTTTCATTGGCCAGGTCAGATGCATTAAAAACCGAAGCTGAAGTAGAAACTTTTTCTGCCAGCAAAGTGGTGAGGTCAAACCTGTAATAACCAATTGCAGATTCTGAGCTCGCCACAATTACTTTGCTTCCTTCCTCCACCATGGCACCGTTTGTTGAAAACCCATCCGGTAATCCTTTAATGACACCGAGGTGTTTGGCAACTTTAGTTTCAATAACTACTTTAAAAACATTGCGGTTTGCTGTCAACACGTATAAATTTCCGGAGGCATCAGCGATCATATCGCCACCATAAACCTTGCGGCTATGTACAGAAAAATTTCCGTTACCTGCATCATCGGTCAAGGCTCCCAGATCAGTGATTACAGGGTTTTTGCCTGTAGTAAAACGGATAAGGTGGTTACCATCATTTGTTAAAGCATATCCATTGCCATCGGATGCTATTACCATTCGGCAAATTTGATTAGCGCCATCGCCGGGACCATTCACCGTTCCGAATGGCTCGTTTTCGAAATAGTAGATCTTGCCTGATTTGAGGTCGATGTAACGAAGCTGGTTAATTCCCATTGGTGTATAATAAAGTCGCTCATGTTTTTTGTCATAGGCCATGGCCGCAGAATTCGTGGCAAAAGGCTTATCGTATTGAAAAGCAGAACCATTTACCATCACCTTTCTTATTCTTACATTACTTCCATTGGCAACGGCAAGTTCCTGGTCGAGATTCACAACTTTTTTTGCGGGTGTTGCTTTCACCGCAGTAGCATCTTTTTTCACGACAGGATTACCTGTTCTTGCATTCAATGCTTCCGTTTCCTGTTTGCTTTGATAGATAGTTCTTATTTCTTCACCGGTAGTAATATTTACAAGACGAACGTCTTTCCAGCTTCTGCCGCCTTTTTCAACGGCAGTGATCGCATAACCAGTTAACGGTTGTTCTGTCTTTTTTCTTTTTTGCGCGGAGGCCAGCGTAACGACGGAGATCATTACGAGCAGGAGTAGAGTTTTTTTCATAAAAGTTAGGTTTTGTAAAAGTAATCTACGATAATTTTCGTCGAAATAAAAAAAATATTGATGAACGGCTGAATTTTTTGTATACACCATCCAAAAAAGAGCGCAATAAAAAATAAAAAACCGGGCATGTAGCCCGGGCTAAAAAAATACTTTTTGCTTTTATTGTCGCTTATCGGTGGAAGTGGGAGGAGCGGCCGGCATTTGCATGCCACTCATCATCTTCATCACTTCACTCGCATCCATAAACGCCCAATGTTCGACCGCTTTACCATCTTTGAAACGCACAACCTCGACTCCGCTCATATCATAAGGGCCGGCCGGCATATCAGGCAGTGAACCATCTGTACTGCCCGTCCAGCGCATCCAGGCCATTACATACTCGTCGTCAGCCAGGACTTTTTTTATTTCGGATTTCATGGTTCCCGCAGTCTTCATAGTTGTGATCATAGCTTTTAAGCTGTCCCGGTTATGATCTCCTTTCGGGGTGTGATCAACAAAATCGCTGGCAACTACACTGTCGATCATGCTTATTTCTCCGGTCTGAAACGCTTTATCCACTACCTGAAAAGCTTCAAGATTTTTTTTGGCTGTGTCACTCATGCCATCAGCGTCTGCTACTTTTTCGTTACAGGAAAACAAAAAGCAACTCACAGCAGCGGATAGAATAAAAAGGATCTTTTTCATGTTGGTTTATTTTTAAGTAAAAGAAAGAATACGAAGGTCCAGATTGTTATCCATGATCCATGAATTCAAAAAGTTGCGGATAAACCCTACTCGGAGAAGTAAGGTAGGAAACTTTCAAAAAATTCGCGAAATCAAATTTGCAGTTCCTTATTTTCACAGTATGCAAGCACTTACTTTCGGTGGGGTTGAAACGATCGTTTATCGGTCGGTAGCTGATCCTGAGATTCTGCGTCCTGCCGATGCAATTGTTCAAATTTCTTTATCTGGCATTTGCGGTTCTGATCTTCATGTTTATCATGGCAGAGAGACGGGTCTCGATGAAGGAACCGTTATGGGACATGAATTTGTGGGGACAATTGTTGAAACAGGAAGTGCTGTTAAGAAATTTCTTAAAGGATCAAGGGTATTAAGCCCGTTTACCACTTCATGCGGGGTATGTTTTTATTGTCGGATCGGTCTTACCTGTCGATGCGAAAAAGGAAATCTTTTTGGCTGGGTACAGTCAGGTAATGGGCTGCACGGGGCGCAAGCGCAATATGTTCGGGTTCCAATGGCCGATACAACTCTTATTCCGTTGAGTGATGATTTGTCGGAAGGGCAGGGCTTGTTACTTGGCGATATTTTTTCAACCGGATATTTCTGTGCGGAAAATGCGGGTGTAAACAGTAAAGGAACATACCTTGTTATCGGCTGCGGCCCGGTTGGTCTAATGGCAATACTCGCTGCTAAAGATCTCGGTGCGCAAAATTTATTTGCAGTTGATTATACAAATAGTCGATTACAACTGGCAATGGAATTCGGGGCTACTCCATTCGATGCGTCAGTGGTAAATATTAAGGCGGCGATACTGGAGGCAACCGATGGTCGCGGCGCTGATGCCGTAATGGAAGTTGTTGGAAGTCCTGAAGCACTTCGACTGGCAATGGAAGTAGTAAGACCCGGTGGAACTATTTCATCTGTCGGCGTTCATACCGCAAAGAATTTTTCTTTCTCTCCCGGCGAGGCCTATGATAAAAATCTTGTTTATAAGATTGGCCGCTGCCCGGCCTACTATTACGCCGAAAAATTATTGAGAGAAGAGGTAATTCAACAATATCCGGCGGAAAAGATCATCACACATCATTTTAAATTAAATGACGGGGCAAAAGCTTATGAGGTATTTGACAAAAAATTGGATAATTGTGTAAAAGCTATATTGACCCCATAGAGATTAGTTTTCTACAATTGATCAATCGATACTTTTCTTTTTTAGAATACATTAAATTTGCGGTTCAAATTTAAGCTGCAGACCTGCTTTTGAGTGATGATACGTTACGCACAGATTTTTGCATTTCTACTAATGTCAATTGTTGGGATTACCCAGCAAACGATCACCGGTCTTGTGGAAGATGATGAAACAGGTTCACCGGTTTCATACGCATCGGTGACATCCGAAAAAGGTGTCGGGACTATGACTGATTCTGCTGGTAACTTTTCCATAGATGTTCGCAAACAAGCCAGGCTTAAAGATTCCCTGATTGTGAGTGCAACCGGGTACGAGCCAAAAAGGATAGCCATAAAGGATTTATTGGGAACTGGTAAAATAAGGCTTTCCCAAAAGGAAAGCATACTGGAACAGGTAAAAATATTTGCATCTCTAAAAGGCGATCACAGGCGATTTGGTTACTACCGGGAATGGAAAGTAAAGAACCAGGGTGGTGAGATCGGGTATGTATTTGATGTAACCGGCGGAAGGGTTGGAATAGGAAAGGTACAAGTAAAGATCAATCATAATTACGATACCTGCTGGCTTAAACTCCATTTGCGTGATGTGGCAGCAAGCGGCTTAAGTTTACCCGAAAATGAATTACTTAAAAAAGATGTGATCCTTCCGGCAACAGTAAAATATGGGTTAGTGGAATTTGATCTGAGCTGGGAGCCAATTATAATTCCTGCAAATAAACTATATGTGGGTTTTGAACTATTGAAATGCGGATGTTCTGAATCCTCTGTTCCTTCTTTCTTTTTCCTGGGACATGAAGAAGGGGTCAATTTTTATAAGGAGACTGAGGAATCTGTTTGGAAACGTGGTGGTGAATACACCATTTATGTTCACATGACGACAAAATGATCTGGCGTTGACCCGCTTATCTATTTTGACCTGTTGAAAATTCAAAATCACTTACCTTTCACAACTTAAATACACAACACATGAGAAAGTTATTTCTATTTATCGTCACAGTTTTAACGGTGCAATTGGTAAGTGCGCAGGAAGAAAAACTGGATATTGAGATGGTCAACAAGATCCGTAAAGAAGGTCTTGAGAACTCTAAAGTAATGGAGATCGCAATGTATCTGACCGATGTAAATGGTCCACGCCTCACGGCGTCTCCCGGTTATATGCGCGCCGCCACCTGGGCAAAAAATAAATTAACTGAATGGGGTTTATCCAATGCTAACCTTGAACCATGGGGAGAATTTGGCAAAGGCTGGGAACAAACGAAATGTTATGTCGCCATGACAGCTCCATATTATATGCCACTGATCGCAATGCCAAAGGCATGGACCGGCAGTACCCCGGGAAAAAAAGGAATGAAAGGAGAAGTGGTTTTGATAAAAGCAAAAGATTCAGTTGAGCTAATGAAATATGCCGGAACCCTAAAAGGAAAAATTGTAATGACATGGTCGCCGGCAAAGCTTGCTCCATCTTTTACTCCTGATGGGAATCGTTTTGCCGACACCACTTTAGAAAAAATGGCCCGTGCAGAAATGCGTCAGCCGCAGCAGGGGGGTGGCCGCAACCAGGCAAACAATAATCCGGGCCAATTCATGTTGCAAAGAAGAATGAACGAGATGATCAATAAAGAAAAGCCAGCGCTGATATTGTCAATGACTGCAAACGGAAGTGACGGAACAATTTTTGTAAGCAGTGGCGGACAATATGCAAAGACTGCTGACATTGCACCTGCAAGTGTTGTACTGTCTTCTGATGATTATTTAAGGATCCAGCGCCTGCTCGAGTCAGGAGTACCTGTGACGCTGGATGTGGAAGTAAAAACAAAATTCTTTACAGATGATCTCAAAGGATATAATGTGATCGCCGAGATTCCCGGAACAGATCCAACATTGAAAGAAGAAGTGGTCATGCTCGGCGGACATCTGGACAGTTGGCATGCAGCTACGGGCGCAACGGATAATGCAGCAGGTTGTGCCGTGATGATGGAAGCGATTAGAATTCTAAAAGCAAGCGGCTTTCAGCCACGTCGTACTATTCGTATCGCATTATGGAGCGGCGAAGAGCAGGGTTTGCATGGCAGCCGCAACTATGTAAAAAATCATTTTTCTGATTCAACAAAGAGGACAGAACATGCTAAAGTTTCTGCATACTATAATTTAGATAATGGTACAGGGAAGATCCGCGGAATTTATTTACAGGGAAATAAAGAGGCGGGTCCAATTTTTTCAAAATGGCTTGAACCATTTAAAGATCTTGGTGCCGCAACTGTCACTATAAATAATACGGGGGGGACCGATCATCTTGCCTTTGATGCGGTTGGTATTCCCGGATTTCAATTTATACAAGATCAGATCGAGTACAATACAAGAACACATCATACGAATATGGATACCTATGATCATCTTGTTGCAGATGACCTGAAACAGGCAGCTACAATAGTTGCATCGTTTGTCTATAATACGGCGCAAAGAGATCAAAAGATCCCAAGAAAAGCAATACCGCAGGCACAGGCACAGAACCGGGCATTCTGATGTTGTGAACTAGTTTATTCATAATAATCAATAATTATTAATTAATAATTATTGATTATTTTTTTGGTCTTCATAAATGAATCGCACCTGTGCATTCTTCTTCTCAGTTGAAGTAAGATAAAGTTGGTATCGTTTTGTTCCTGCAGTAATGATTAGTAATGCGGTATTCGGTGGAATATCACCAAGATTTTCTGCTACCATGGTGACCTCTTGCTCCCTGTTATCCAGGTCAACTTTTACTTCAAGAGTGATCGGCTTTGCAGTGAGCTTTTGATTCGATGCAAGTGGTTTATTGTTCAATAAAACTGTTATGATATCTCCATCTACCTGGGCATTGTCATAAAAGTCCAAACGAATTTTGCCGGTATCAACCCTGATCTCTTTAATATGTTCAAAATCCGATTCGGCCACTCTTGATAAAGTGATCTTTCCGGGCGGGCAGCTTGCATAATTATTCATAGTAACGCCACCCCAGTCACCGGTAAGCACTTCCTTGTTATCTTGTTTTTCGTAAACGAGATTATATTGTTTGATGCAGGGAATACAATCCGGCGGTACATGAAATGTCAACACTTTAAGCTCATTTATGGTAAGTGTTTTGTTTGCGGAATTAAAACTGCCGCCAAAATCTTCCTTTACATAGTTTGTTACATCAGAATAATGATAGGAAGCGCCGTTGAGTTTTCCGTTTGCGGATTTTATATTCAACTCGATATTATAGATACGAAAACAACCGCCAGGGCCTTGTGTTAACGTGCCCCGCCACACACCCTCTAAATTTTGTGCAGTGGAATTGATTAAAATAATAAAAAAAATCAGCAGGAAAAAGGCGGCTCTCATTGCCGGTAAACTTAAATGAAATTATTTATTTGATTTTGATGATTTACGGGAGCGGTATTGGATCACCGGGTTTTACATATTTAAATCTGACCATCGCATTTTTTTGCTCCGTCGATGTAATTCTTACTTCATATCGCTGCTCACCGGCTGTCACGATCATTAACGATGTGTTGGGTGGAATACGGCCCAGGTTTTCTGCTACCATTACCAATTCATGATCGGGATTCGACTCATCCATCTTTAGATTGATGTTTAATGCCGAGGCGGATAATCGTTTTTTAGAAAGTATTAATTTTTTGTCAAGGTAGACCGAGATGGTATCGTCATCAATTTCACCGTTGTCATACAATTTCACTGTGACTTCCTCAGAGTTTATCAGCAACGTTTGCACAAGACTATTTTCCCTTGTACGCAACAGGTCCTGCGATTTTATATTTGGTTTTACAGTAAGATCTTTTTTGTCATCGGGTTTTACAGGCTCCACTTCTATCTTTCTGGGCGAATCAATTTTGGGTTTTACTACAACCGTGTTCCTGTTCGTCGCGGCATTATTGTTTTTGCTTTGATTAGTGGCCGGCGGTTTTGTGCCAGTTTTTGCCTGCGAATTGGTAACGGGAGAATTAGTCTTTGCCAGTGGGGGGTTATTATTCACTGGTGGTTTCCTTGCCCTTAAAAATGGCTCAACATAAAAATCCGAAGTGGGTACTTTTCTTAAGATCATTTTTCCCCCTCCGCAATCATCGCCTCTAAATGCTCCACGAAGAGAATCGGTTTTTTCAATGATGCTGCTAAACTCTCCTTCCAGGAACTCTTCCTTCCCCGATTTTGCATAGGTAAGGAGACATTTTTGAATACAGGCTGAGCTTGAAAGGGACATCTTTACTTCGATCGTTTTTATTTCCTGTATCAATGCGTTGCCGGAAGCATTTGAATAGTTACCGGTCATTGTGCATTTTCCATAAAAACGTTTATCCTGGTAAGAGTAAGTGACACCAGATAGTGTATTTTTCTTTTGTTCCATTTGGATCTCGAAACGATATTGGTCACCCTCATCCGTAATAAAATAACCTCTCCAAATGCCGGTCAGATTTTGAGCAAATGAAAAAATAGAGAAAACCGGTAAAAAGGTGAAAACGGTGAGTACAAATCTTTTCATATTCCTTACGATCACGGCGTAAAGCTAACAAATAAGTTTATTTGTATAAATCTGTTATACAAACGGTTTGTTAATAAAAACTCTGGTTGGACTTCGCTAAATTTGCAGCCTCGTAAAAAAGAACATTTAATGATCAATATTACATTTCCTGATGGCGCAACGCGACCCTATGAGAAAGGCGTTACGGCTATGGACGTTGCAAAATCAATATCAGAGGGATTGGCAAGAAAAGTTATCGCGGCCGGTGTTAATGGGCAAGTATGGGATGCTTCAAGACCAATAAACGAAGATGCAACAATTAAACTCTACACCTGGAATGATACCGAAGGTAAAACCACATTCTGGCATTCCTCGGCGCACCTGATGGCAGAAGCTGTGGAGGGATTGTTTCCCGGAGTAAAGTTTTGGGTGGGCCCGCCGGTCGAAAACGGTTTTTACTATGACATGGATCTTGGCGATAAAAAATTGGGCGAGGAAGATCTGATAGCGATCGAAAAAAAGATGAATGAGCTTGCAAAGAAGAATAGCCAATATGTAAGGAAGGAAATGCCAAAGGCCGAGGCCGTAAAATATTTTACAGAAAAAGGGGATGAATATAAATTGGATCTCCTGCAAAATTTAAATGATGGCGAAATAACTTTTTATACCCAGGGAAATTTTACAGATCTCTGCCGGGGACCACACATCCCGAATACAGGAATAATAAAAGCAATTAAGCTTACCAATATCGCCGGCGCGTATTGGAAAGGAGATGAAAAAAACAAACAGCTTACTAGACTATATGGCGTGACATTCCCATCTCAGAAAGAATTGGATGAATATCTCGCATTACTTGAAGAGGCGAAAAAAAGAGATCATCGGAAACTGGGGAAGGAGTTAGGTATTTACACAATGGATGACGATGTTGGCCCAGGTTTGATCATGTGGATGCCAAATGGGACTGTCCTGATCGAGGAATTAGAAAAACTGGCAAAAGAAACCGAACAGGCAGCAGGATATAAAAGAGTAGTGACGCCGCATATTGCAAAAGAAAGCATGTACATCACCAGCGGGCACTTACCCTATTATGCTGAAAGCATGTATCCGCCGATGGAAATGGAAGGAGAGAAGTATTATCTCAAATCCATGAATTGCCCGCATCATCATAAGATATATGCGGCCGAGCCTAAAAGCTATCGCGACTTACCGTATCGTGTTGCAGAGTATGGAACCGTTTACAGATATGAGCAAAGCGGCGAGTTGTTTGGGTTGATGAGAGTTCGTTGCCTTCACATGAACGATGCACATATTTATTGTACCAAAGATCAGTTTGAGGAAGAATTCAGAGCGGTAAATGAGATGTACCTGAAGTATTTCAAAATATTCGGTATTGATAAATATGTGATGCGTTTGTCCTTACATAGCGCCGATAAATTGGGTAAAAAATATGTGAATGAACCCGCGCTTTGGATACAAACTGAACAAATGGTAAGACAGGTGCTTATTAATTCTAAGATACCGTTTGTCGAAGTACAGGATGAAGCAGCTTTCTACGGACCGAAGATCGACGTACAAATATGGAGTGTGATCGGGCGGGAATTTACATTGGCTACCAACCAGGTTGATTTTTCACAGGGCCGTAGTTTTAAATTACAATACACCACGCCTGACAATCAAACGGAAACACCTCTCATCATTCACCGGGCCCCGTTGGGAACCCACGAGCGATTTATTGGTTTCCTGCTTGAGCACTATGCCGGAAAACTACCTGTGTGGCTGGCGCCGGTACAGGTAAAGGTGCTACCCATCAGTGACAAGTTTTTGGATTATGCAACGAGTATAGCGGGTAAACTGAAAAAATCAGATATTCGTGCGGAAGTTGACGACCGGAATGAAAAGATCGGAAAAAAGATTCGTGATACTGAATTAATGAGAGTACCTTATATGCTCGTTGTCGGTGAAAAGGAAATGAACGAAAATAAGGTGGCAGTAAGAAGACAGGGGAAAGGAGATTTAGGGGTAAAGGCAGTTGATGAGTTTTTGAATGAGGTTATGGTTGAGGTTAAGGAAAGAAAAGCAGAATAAATGTTCAATATTCAATGTTCAATGCTCAACGTTCAATTGCTTTTTAAATAAATTGGTTATTGAATATTAAAAATTGAGCATTTTAAACACCTCAATCCCTATTGAGGATAAAGTCAACGATAATTACTCCCCTGTAGGGGTGGGAGTATAACTAAACAATTTAAATGGCAGTACAACAAGGTGGATTCAAGCCCGGTGGTGGCGGATTCAACAAACCTGGAGGAGCTGGCGGTGGCTTCAACAAACCAGGTGGTTTTAACAAAGGTGGTTTCAGAGGGAGATTTGTTCCCCGCAAGGAAGCCGAACATCGCATAAATAATTTTATAAGAGTGCCTCAGGTAAGGCTTGTAGGTGAAAACGTAGAAGTGGGAATTTACAATACGCAGGATGCATTGCGTATCGCCCAGGAACAGCAGCTTGATCTTGTAGAAATTTCTCCGACAGCTGATCCGCCGGTATGTAAGATCATTGACTACAATAAGTTCCTGTACGACAAGAAGAAGAAGGAAAAGGAAATGAAGGCCAAAAGCAAAACGGCCGAAGTAAAAGAAATTCGGTTTACTCCAAATACTGACGACCACGATTTTGATTTCAAAGCAAAACATGCCGAGAACTTTCTGAAGGAAGGCAACAAGGTTAAAGCCTATGTTCAGTTTAAAGGTCGTGCTATTCAATTCCAGGAAAGAGGCCAGCTGCTTCTTTTAAAGTTTGCGGAAAGACTGGCCGAAGCAGGGACACTGGAAAGCATGCCCAAAATGGAGGGGCGTCGAATGCTGGCGATGTTTGCTCCGAAAAGCCAGAAGAAGAAAGCCTAGGGTCATCAAATTTTTAGTCAGAGAAGTTAACTCCTGCCATGAAAAATATTTTCATAACTTTTCTATTCCTTACAGGAATAACGGCTCAGTCAAAGAGCCAGGATTATGGCGCGATATCAAAAGAATATTGTGATTGCTTCACGAAGCTGAAAGACACGATGGATACAGAATTTCGTGAACTCTTGATCCGTGTTGCCGGGCAAAGCGATATCAAGGCCGCATTTATTAAAGAAATGAATGGTCTTGACGTTGCAAAACAATCGAGACTGGCGACACAATTAGAAGCGCTGGGCTCTGGTATGGACTCCGATAAAACTGAAGCGGGCCGTTGCGGGATCAAGTTGGATGAAAAATATGAAAAATATATTGAGACGCCTGCGAAAGAAAAAGATTTTACTATCAGAATAACTACGGAGTTGAAAAAGAATAAAGAGTGTGAATTTCTTTGGGCTGTCTCAGTATTTGCCCTTGCATTTGAAGACGAGGAGGATTGATTCTAAAAAACAGTGAATGAATATTGAGGTGCTTCGATCAATTTGCTTGTCCTTTCCTGCCGTTACCGAATCTGTAAAATGGGGAAACGATCTTTGTTTTTGCGTTGGCGCAAAAATGTTTTGTGTTATCAATCTTGAGCCCCCGCATACATTTTCTTTTAAAGTCACCGAGGATGAGTTTGATGAATTGGCGGGATCCGAGGGGTTTCAGCCGGCACCCTACCTCGCCAGGGCAAAATGGGTGTTATGCACTGATCCCCCGAAACTTAACAATCGGGACCTTAAAAACTATCTTCGACAGAGCTATGATTTGGTAAGTTCCAAAATCCCTAAAAAGCAGCGAAAGGAACTTGGTATAGAATAAGGCCAATTTTTTTCAAACTCTCTTGTCAATAGGGCATTCTGCCCTATCTTTGCCCGCCCGTTACAAACGGTAACGTTCGGGCGGGCGACCCCGAAATCACACTTAATAGTTCTTCAGATTTTGGGACTGATTCCTGAAGAGGTTCAACAAGAGTTCGCCTGGTGGCGAAACACCTCAAGGGTTAATTCAAAAGCATTAAAATGCCTAAGGTAAAAACAAACTCCAGCGCCAAAAAACGCTTTAAAGTAACGGCGACTGGCAAGATTACTCACCAGAAGAGTTTTAAGCGTCACATCCTTACTAAGAAATCAAAAAAACGCAAAAGAGCATTGGGCCATCCCGGGCTTGTAGACAAAGCAAACATGAACTTTGTAAAGCGATTATTAAGGCTCAAGTAAGAACGCAAGGCGCAAGGCGCAAGACTTGAACCTTGATCCTTGTTCCTTCAATAATTAAACTCAAACAATCTTAAACTAATTTAAACATGCCTCGTTCAGTAAATTCTGCAGCAAGCAAAGCCCGCAGAAAAAAAATATTAAAACAAGCCAAAGGTTTTTATGGCAAAAGAAAAAACGTTCTAACCGTTGCCAAGAATGTAGTTGAAAAAGGGATGACCTATATGTATGTAGGTCGCAAGCTGAAGAAAAGAAATTATCGTCAATTGTGGATTGCCCGTATCAATGCGGCATGCCGTGAAGAAGGGATCACTTATTCTGAGTTCATCAACAAACTCCAGAAAAAAGGAATTGAGCTGGACCGTAAGGTTCTTGCAGACCTGGCAATGAACAATCCCGAGACATTTAAGAACCTGGTTGCACAGGTTAAATAAAAACCCCAGCCCCTGAAGGGGAGTAATAGATATTTCCTGAAACCAGTTGCCTTGCTTGCAGCTGGTTTTTTATTTTTGAATCATTCAAACATATACATTTGCCTCGAAAATAATTACTAACTCAAACGCTCCGCCGAAGGCGGATTGGGGTTTATGGACAACACTTACCTGGATCTTGTAAAGCAAACTTTCAATTTTCCGCAGGAGGGTTTGGAAGTAAAGGACGGAAATTTTTATTTCAACGGACTTGATATGAAGGCGCTGATCGCCAAATATGGAACGCCGATGAAACTAACCTACCTGCCAAAGATCGGGATGCAAATAAAAAAAGCGAAGCAATTGTTTGCAGCAGCAATAAAAAAACATAAGTACGAAGGTAAATATCATTACTGCTATTGTACAAAGAGTTCTCATTTCAGTTTTGTAGTGGAAGAAGCGTTGAAGCATGATATCCATCTTGAAACGTCTTACGCATACGATATAGAGATCATTAAAAAACTTTATGAGAAGAAAAAGATAACAAAAGATATAAACATAATTTGCAACGGGTACAAGCAAAAGAATTATACCAGGAGAATTGCGAGCTTGTTGAATTCCGGATTCACGAATGTGATCCCCGTTTTGGATAATAAGGATGAGCTGAGAGAATATGCCAAGACGGTGAAGGGACCTTTTAAGTTAGGGATCAGGGTGGCGGCTGAAGAAGAGCCCACCTTCCCTTTTTATACTTCGCGACTTGGGATCAGGGCAAAAGACATACTGGAGTTTTATGTGGACAGGATTGAAGGATATGAAAGCAAGTTTCAATTAAAGATGTTACACATCTTTTTGAACAAAGGGATCAAAGACGACATTTACTATTGGAGTGAACTAAATAAGATCATCAATCTTTATTGCCAGTTAAAAAAAATATGTCCCGAGCTTGACTCGATCAATATCGGTGGTGGGTTTCCAATCAAGCATTCGCTGGGCTTTGATTACAAGTACGATTTCATGATCAATGAGATCGTTCGGAATATTAAGAATGCATGTAAAAAAGCACGGGTGCCGATGCCACATATTTTTACTGAGTTTGGCAGTTTTACGGTAGGTGAAAGTATGGCCCATATTTTTAGCGTGATCGGGGAAAAAGTGCAAAATGACCGGGAAACCTGGTACATGATCGATTCATCTTTTATTACAACATTGCCTGATACATGGGGGATTGGCGAAAAATTCCTGATGCTGCCGATCAATAAATGGGACCAGGAATATCATCGGGTGGTATTGGGGGGTATTACCTGCGACAGTCACGATTATTATGATTCAGAGGAACACATCAATGAGGTATTTCTTCCAAAAATTGTAAATGGAGAGCCGCTTTATGTTGGTTTCTTTCATACCGGTGCTTACCAGGATCAGATCAGCGGATACGGCGGGATCAAACATTGCCTGATACCTTCACCAAAACATGTGATCGTCGGATATGATAAGAACGGAAAGCTGACCGACTGGTTATATGCCAAGCAACAATCAGCACAAAGCATGTTGAAAATTCTTGGGTACAAATAAAAAGAGGCCCTTTCTTCCAAACACACGGTTATTCCAAAGGAATCGCTTTGGGACATTATTTCAACGGGACATTCGTTTCACGCAATTCGTGGTTAGGCATGAAAAGGCCTGGTATTTTTAAAGAACTTATTGTCGAACTCTTTTGTTTCGTGTTGGTCCCCGTTTTGATGCATCTTTTGACTGGCTTTTCACTACCTCCTTGTTTTCAACAACAGGTGTTTCAATTGTGTTCAAAGTATCCCTCTGCAGTTCTGTCTTTGGCGTTTCTTCAATCTCTGTGCCCGCCAGATCTTTCAGGTTGATACTATCAGACGGATTTTCGCTGTCAAACTGCATAAACTTTAATGCTGCGGCGGACGAATCCGATTTTTTTTGTGGTATTGTTGGTTTGAATACTCTGGTCGAATATTCTTTTGCAACTTCACAACTGGCTGCTGAAGCTACCAACAACAAGACTACGACGACTTGTATGGCACCTGCTGATTTCATGGCTTTTTATTTGAAGGTTAATTTGGGTCCGGATCAATTTCTAACCTTTCCATTTATTTCCTTTGTTATATTTCTGTTCACTATTTTTCCTCCCCTTGTATTTCCACTCGTTATACTCCTCCGCATCATATCCATTATCATTTAAATATTTTTCATCCAGGTAAAATCTATCATCATATCCTTTCCAATACAGATAGCCGTCAGGATTGCGATAGTAATACCGGCCATCATTATAGCGACCAATTCTGATATCGGGAGTTCTAATGACTATCAAAGGATAACGGGAATAGCCGTATTTTTTTCGCTGTCCGGGGGCGTAAGGTCTGGCGGATCTGCCTCCATAAACTTTTTTTGCCTGCCCGGGCGGAAGACTGTGCGGCGTTGGATAATAAACGGGTGGCGGTGGCGGATAGGATGGATATTCTCGGGGCGGATATCGTCCCTCATAGACTGGTCTGCTTGAACGACAGCTAACCGCAATAATCAAGATTGTGAGTAATCCAACCGTTTGTAGAATTTTGATCATTTTCATATGCAGGATATTTACATTTATACGCACAATTCACTGTCCAAAAAAATCTAAAATATTTTAACATGAAACGAATTTTGATATTATTAACAGCGGTGATATCTATTTCAACCATTGCGATGGCTCAAACTGCAGAGGATTCGGCAAAGGCAGTAGTGAACCAATTGTTTACCGCCATGAGAAATGTGGATGCAGCAATGTTAAAAGACGCTTTTGCAGACAGTGCAGTGCTACAGACCATTCGTCGCAAACCCGATGGGACTTTCTTTGTCCACAATGAAAGAGTGGGTGATTTCGTGAACAGTATTAGTTCCGCTAAAAAGGATTCACTTGATGAAAGAATAACTTTTGAAACAGTAAAGGTTGACGGCCCATTAGCCTCGGCATGGACACCCTACAAGTTTTATTATGCCGGCAGATTCAGTCATTGCGGCGTTAATTCATTTCAATTGGTGAGAATTAATGGTCGCTGGAAGATACAGTTCCTGATCGATACGAGACGAAGACAAGGATGCGAGTAAAATTCTCATAAAAAAGATATTTCAAATCCAAATGGTTGGTGCGTAGGTAAGCCTTCCCTTTGGGAAGCCTGTCGACAGACAGGGTTTGGATGGGCCACAAAAAGAAACCCCGCCGTAGAAACGGCAGGGTGTAAACCAAAACCAACTGCTTATGAGAAATATTTAGTAAGAACTCTTTAATTAATTTTAATGTCTTTCGCCGATTCTCTGACTTCTGCCTTCTTAGGAAGGTTTAATCTCAACACCCCATTGACGTACGATGCATCGATTGCAGTTGCATCAATTTTATCATCAATTGTGAAAGAACGTTTAAAATTCCTGTAGCTGTATTCTTTACGAATTTGCTTTTCCGTTTGACGCTTTTCTTCACTCTTTCTTTCGGCGGATATTGTTAATACATTACCATCTATGTTCACTCTAAAATCCGTTTTTTCAAATCCCGGCGCTACGACTTCAAGAGAATACCCATTTTCAACCTCGTGAATGTTTACGGGTACATAACCCTGTTTTGTCAGGTAATTGTAACCATCATTTAAAACAACAGGTAAACCACTGAAAAGTTCATCAACCATGTTATCAAATGACCGGTCATAGTTGCGATTGTGAAATTTTGAATGTGTCATAGTTTTAGAATTTAGTTTCGTCCTTCTATTTCAAACCACATACCATGCCAGCAGGATGGGTCCTTTTCTGACTCTTTGTGCTAAATCAACTTGTTTTGGAGGACATTATTTCCGAAATAGGAAATTTTTGCTGACAGATTATCAAGCTTTCAAATTGGTAGAAATTCCGGACTCGTTTTTGTTTAATTTTGCAGCTAATAAAATACAAAAAAATGTATCCAGAGGAAATCGTAATACCAATGAAGGAAGAGCTTACAGAGCATGGATTTACTGAATTACTAACCGCAAAAGAGGTAGACGACCAGCTGTCAAAACAGGGAACCACGCTGGTTATGATCAATTCTGTTTGTGGATGTTCAGCGGGCTCAGCCAGACCAGGGGTTATTCTTTCGGTTTTAAACAGCGATAAAAAGCCAGATCATCTTACTACCACTTTTGCAGGTTTTGATATTGAAGCCGTGAAAAGACTTCGTGAGCATCTTTTACCTTATCCTCCGTCTTCACCAGCGATTGCATTATTTAAGGACGGTCAATTGGTTCATTTTATAGAAAGACACCAGATAGAAGGGCGTCCCGCGCAGATGATTGCGAACAATCTTCTCAACGCATTTGAGCTGCATTGCAATTAATATAGCTGTGAGCCTTGAGCCATGAGCTTTGGGTTCCTTAAATCAAATACTCTTGTTATTACCTGAATGGAAACCAGGTTTGGGAGCTACTACTACTCAGAGCTCATAGCTCGCAACTCACAGCTTTCCTGTATATTCGCCCACTGTTTGAACCAACCAACACATCGCCAATGTATCCCAACCTTTATTATGCTTTTCGTGATCTGTTTAATGTAGAATGGCAGCCGCTCAGATTTATTAATTCCTTCGGATTTTTTGTTGCTATTTCTTTTATCCTTGCGGCCGTCACCCTTTCTTCAGAATTAAGAAGAAAGAGCAAACAGGGTCTTTTACAGCCAACTGAAGTTCAGGTGATGGTTGGTAAACCAGCTTCGTTTGTTGATCTGCTTCTTAATTTTTTACTGGGATTTGTGTTGGGCTATAAAATAATTGCGCTTTTTATCATGGATAAATCCGTGACTGATGATCCGCAAGCATTTATTTTTTCCGACAGGGGAAGCTGGCCGGCGGGAATTATTTTAGGAGTGTTATTTGCCGGTCTGAAATGGTGGGAAAAGAGAAAGCAGGTTTTAGAAAAGCCGGAGCTTAGAAAGATAAGAATCTGGCCACAGGATAGGGTAGGCGAGCTTACCATTTTGGCCTTAGTTTTTGGATTGGTGGGGGCCAAACTTTTTGATGCGTTTGAAAACTGGGATTCATTTATTAAAAATCCGGGCTCTATTTTTTCCGCAGAAGGGCTTACATTTTATGGCGGATTGATCTGTGCCGCGCTGGCTATCTGGTGGTATGCAAGAAAACATAAGATAGGTTTCTGGCATCTGAATGATGCTGCTGCGCCGGGCTTGATGCTGGCTTATTCTGTAGGAAGAATAGGGTGCCAGGTAGCTGGCGATGGGGATTGGGGAATCGTTAGTGATAAACCTAAGCCATTCGGATGGCTCCCGGACTGGATGTGGGGATACAAATATCCAAATAACGTAGCAGGAGAAGGCGTTCCGATCCCGGGTTGTAATGACAAATTCTGTTTTGAACTTGCTGAACCACATTATCCAACGCCTTTTTATGAAACAGTTGTTTGTTTCATATTGTTCCTGGTCCTGTGGTCACTTAGAAAACGACTCAAGGTACCGGGAACTTTGTTTGCACTTTATTTGATGCTGAACGGAATTGAGAGATTCTTTATTGAAAAAATCAGGGTAAACACCAAGATCCATCTCTTCGGCCTCGAATTTACACAGGCAGAATTGATCTCTTTATTGCTGTTTTTATCTGGCGTGACACTTTGGTTTTTTTTACGCAAAAGAAATGCAGCAGTTACGAGTTGAATTTTCAAACCCTAGTCGAACAATTTCGTCCCACCTGTATAAATTAAAAAATTAATCACTGGTGAAAGCCTTACCCAGTCTTAATTTCAGCCATCGTTGATTTTTATCAAACGTTTGCAATTATTTTTTTATTAAACTATTTTCCCCAAAGGCTATGAGAAACGGCCGTTGTGACGTAAATTTGCACACACCTTGGACGGTCGTAATTAACTTACCCTTTGCAACTTTCCTTGAACAAACCAACTCTATTTTACGTTTTTAAACTTGTAATACATCAATTATGAGGCAGCTTAAAATTGCCACCCAGATCACGAACAGAGACAGCCAGGCAGTTGAAAAGTATCTCCAGGAGATCTCTAAGATCCCGATGATCACTCCCGAAGAGGAGACCACACTGGCCCAGCGCATAAAAATGGCTCATCGTAATCCGGTTGACGCTCAAAGAGCATTAGACAAATTGGTGCAGGCCAACCTTCGATTTGTGGTATCTGTTGCTAAGCAGTACCAGCACCAGGGGCTTTCTCTTAGCGATTTGATCAACGAGGGCAACCTCGGTTTGATAAAAGCAGCCCAGCGTTTCGATGAAACAAAGGGTTTTAAATTCATCTCATACGCTGTTTGGTGGATCCGCCAGTCCATCCTTCAGGCGTTGGCAGAGCAAGGCAGATTAGTCCGCCTGCCTCAAAACAAAATTGGCACCTATAACAAGGCTAATAAAGCCTATATGGCTTTCGAACAGGAACATGAAAGAGAGCCAAGCACGGAAGAACTTGCTGAGATCCTTGAAATGAGCGAAACGGAGATCAACAATATTTTCCAAAGCAATACCCGTCACACAAGTCTTGACGCCCCTGTGCACGAGGCTGAGGATGTGGCGATGGGTGACCTGCTGGAAGGTAGTGATGATACTGACGACGATGTGATGAAAGATTCACTTCGTAACGAGATCCGTCGCATTTTAAAATCTCTATCTCCCCGTGAAGCTGAAATTGTAAATGCTTATTTTGGTCTTGATGGTGAGAACGGAGTAACCATTGAGCAGATTGGTCAGAAATATGATCTCACCAAAGAACGTATTCGCCAGATCAAAGAAAGAGCCATCAAGCGTTTGCAAAAAGCCCGTTACAGCAATGCATTAAAAGCATATTTAGGATAAATAAATTGATGGGTTAACCTTACACAGTCCAGCCGTAAGCTGGACTGTGTTGTTTTTAGTAATTGCCATTTTCAAAACAATTCATCAATGCAGGTGATTACCTTTGTGATCCTTTATGAAAAATGTATTCATGCCGTTGATCGCCGGCCTTATGCTTACTGCCTGTGACAAAGGGGTAACGTTTGATCTTGAAAAATCTTCTCCAAAGATCGTGGTTGATGCATCTATTGAAACGGATCAGCCTCCCATTGTGATTTTGAGTAAAAGCATGAATTTCTTTGACCAAATCACTCCCGATATTCTTGCGAATAGTTTTGTAAGAAATGCAGATGTATATGTTTCAAACGGTACTTTGACGCATAAATTGAAGGAGTATATCATTCCTCTTGCTACCGGCTATACTTTTTATTTTTATTCGATTGATTCTTCAAACCTCGCGACAGCATTTGTCGGCCGTACAAATACAACTTATTCACTTCGCATCGTTGCCGAAGGAAAAGAATACACTTCTGCCACGAAGATACCCGCGATCACCAGGAGGATCGATTCGCTTTTTTGGAAACAGGCACCCGGAAGCAACGATACTAATAAAGTTGCACTGATGGTTCGGGCTACCGACCAGGCAGGTTATGGCGATTATATCCGTTATTTTACAAAAAGGAACAGCGAGCAATTTTATCCTGCATTTAATTCGGTTTATGATGACCAGATCATTGACGGAACGACCTATGAAATAGAGGTTGAAAGAGGTGTTGACAGAACACAGGATCTGCCGGATGATTTTACACTATTTGAAAAAGGCGATACTGTAACATTAAAACTTTGCCAGATCGATAAAGCTACCTATGACTTTTGGCGAACGATGGAATTCAGTTACGCAAGCATTGGCAATCCGTTTGCGTCACCAACGAAAGTTCTAAGTAACATTAGTGAAGGAGCATTGGGGTATTTTGGAGGTTATGCTCCTCAATTTCGCACGGTAATTATTCCAAAATAGAGTTATCAAAGGTTAATCACATGCGTCGTGGGCTCATTCCATGATTCGTCAATTACATTTACTTTTGCAACTCAAACATGATCCCTCTCCCGTCATTGCGATCCCGACTTAGTCGGGAGAAGTAAGGAGAGGGTGTTTTGTAAACAAGATCAAAGAATGGATACTACTAACGAGAAAGTCAATTGCCTTATCATCGGATCAGGACCTGCGGGATACACGGCAGCCATCTATGCTGCAAGGGCTAATTTAAAACCGGTCTTATACCAGGGCATTCAGCCAGGAGGACAATTAACCATTACTACTGAGGTTGAAAACTATCCCGGTTATCCCGAGGGCATCCAGGGACCGGAAATGATGGTGCATTTTGAAAAACAAGCCCATCGCATGGGTGCGGATATTCGGTTTGGCATTGCAACCAAAGTCGATTTTTCGTCACACCCATACAAAGTGCAGATCGATGAAGAAAAATGGATCGAAGCGAATGCAGTCATTATATCCACGGGTGCATCGGCAAAATGGCTGGGTTTGGAAAGCGAACAACGCTTAAATGGGTTTGGCGTGAGTGCCTGCGCAGTTTGTGACGGTTTTTTCTTTCGCAATAAGGAAGTAGCGATTGTTGGCGCCGGCGATACGGCAGCTGAAGAAGCTTTATATCTCAGCAAGCTTTGCACAACTGTACACATGTTTATCCGCCGCCATGAAATGAGGGCAAGTAAGGTGATGCAGGAAAGAGTATTGAATACAAAGAATATTAAGATTTACTGGGATACAAATACGGAAGAAATATTGGGTGACAAAAACGTAAGCGGGGTCCGAATAAAAAATAATAAAACCGGCGAAATACAAACCATTGCCGTCAGCGGTTTTTTTGTAGCCATCGGTCACCAACCAAATTCAGAGATTTTCAAGGGATGGCTGGATATGGATGAAGCTGGTTATATAAAAACAATTCCCGGTACATCGAAGACGAATGTTGAAGGAGTGTTTGCAAGCGGCGATGTGCAGGATAAAATTTACAGGCAGGCTGTCACCGCAGCGGGCAGCGGTTGTATGGCTGCATTGGATGCAGAACGATGGCTTGGGGCGAAAGGTCTTCATTAGATTTGAGGCTTGATCCCGATAGCTATCGGGACTGATGTTTGAGGTTGCTCAAGTTTGAAATTTCTGATAAGTTTATGGGAGAGTTTACTATAGAACTTAGAGGCTTGCAATTTTATTCCTTTCATGGTTTATACGATGAAGAGAAAAAAATAGGTGGTGAATTCGTTGTCGATGTCTTGGCAAAACTGGATGCGGGTCATCACGAAGTTTCGTCAGTTGAAGAAACGGTCAACTATGCTGAAGTATTTGCGATCATCAAAAAAGAAATGAATCATCCGAGAGAATTGCTGGAAACGCTTACTCAATCTATTGCGAAAAAAATTCATCATAAATTTTCTGCCATAAAGGAGATAGAAGTTCGTGTAGAAAAAAAAGTTCCACCGATCGTCGGGTTCAATGGCGCAGTCGCTGCTACTTACCGCTCAACATTTTAGTCTGTTCTGCGGGAAATATTTTGATTTATTACGTAGCTTAGCCTTAATCTCAACCTTAGTCTTATTAAATGCCAACGATTAAATTCACTTATGCATTAAAAAGATTTTTCCCTAAGCTGAAAGACACTCCGGCTGATGGAAAAACGTTTGCGGAAATCTTCAAAGAAATAGAAACTAATTATCCTGGGCTCAAAAGTTATGTGCTAGATGAAAGAGGTAGCCTTCGCCGGCATGTCA
>DASVAM010000239.1:0-5620 GCA_036376375.1 Chitinophagaceae bacterium | reverse complement strand
AGAAACTTGGAAAGTTCGATGCAAAAACATCAAGCTGGTTGAAAACTCCTCCAGGTGTAAGGAACCTCGGTGGCGCTATTTCTGGTGAATTTCGTTTTGGCCGGGTGTTCATTTATGCCAATGGCGCAGAATCTTATTTTGGTGCAAGAGGATTTCGTGGTTCGTTGCGAGTTTAGCTTATTTTTTGAGAGGCTAACAAAAAAGGGCATCAGGAGCCGTACCTGTCTTTCAGCTTTTCAACAACTCTCTTTTTTGTAATGCCTAAAATGGCAAATGCAATTCCAATAAGAAGGACCTGGAGTCCAAGCAGGACACTGATCGTAACAGCGCCGGTACCAATATTGAAGATCGTAGCCAGCGATACTATTACTGCCAATACCCCGGTAACAATTATGAGCAAACCCGGCGATGATGTTTCGCGTCTTAAAGCAAGTCCCGAGCGAATAAGATGAATGCCACCAATTAGTAGCCATACGCCAAATAAAATTGTCAGTGCTTTCATCGTTACTAACAGGTTAGACAACAGAATTATTCCAAATAAGAGCGTAATAATGCTCCACAGCAGGGAACCGCCTTCTCTTTCGTTCTTATCAGCACCGAACCATGCAAACACTCCGGCAATACCGGCAAAAAGAATCAGTATACCTACCCAGATGGAAAGACCAGCCAACACGTCAAGCGGATTATTAAAAATTAAGATCGCAAGTAAGATCAGAAGGATACCCTGGATGAGTAACACCCACCATTTTCTGAACAAGAATCTAAGCATAAAGGGAGGTTGAGGTTTACAATATGACGCAATGATAGGCGAATATTTTGAAAGAAACGAACCAGGACCTACATAAACTCCCCAATATCCTGCATGATACGGGTAGCAATGTGATTTGCTTTTGTTTCAAAATCACTTTCTGCATAAATACGAATGATGGGTTCCGTATTCGAAGTGCGGAGATGCACCCAGTCATTATCAAACTCTATCTTTAATCCATCTTCAGTATTGATCGGGTGTTTTTTATATTTCTTTTTTATTTTTTCAAAGATGGATTTGACATCTACCCCATTATTTAATTCAATTTTATTTTTTGAAATAAAATAATCAGGATACAAACCACGCAACGACTTTGCGCCAAGCATATGATTGGCAAGGTGACTTAAAAATAAACCGATACCGATCAACGCATCACGACCATAATGAAAATCCGGCACGATGATGCCGCCATTACCTTCACCGCCGATCACGGCATTGACCTCTTTCATTCTCTGTACCACATTCACCTCTCCCACTGCCGACGGGAAATATTCACCACCATGTTTCTCGGTTATATCTTTCAATGCACGGGTACTGCTCATGTTGCTGACCGTATTGCCTTTTCTTTTACTCAATACATAATCAGCAATGGCCACCAATGTATATTCTTCGCCAAACAAAGAACCATCTTCACAGACAAAACATAAGCGGTCGACATCCGGATCAACCGCAATTCCCAAATGTGCTTTTTGCTTGATCACTTCGCGGCTTAGTTCAGCCAGATGCTGTGGCAATGGCTCGGGGTTATGCGCAAATTTTCCATTTACTTCTTCGTTGAGCACTGTTATATTTTCAACACCTAAAGCCTTTAATAAGGCCGGTACAAATGTGGCGCCGGTAGAGTTGATGCCATCAACAACGACTCTGAACTGCTGGCTTGTTATTGCATTTTTATTTACAAGTGGATAATTCACCACCGCATCAACGTGCTTTTGAAGATAAGAATCATTAATTGTCACAGTTCCTAAATGATCGACAGTATTAAAAACAAAATCTTCTTTTGATGCTCTCTCCAAAACCTTTGCTCCTACCTCGGCAGAAATAAATTCTCCTTCGCTGTTCAAAAGTTTCAGCGCATTCCATTCTTTTGGATTATGGCTTGCTGTTAAAATAATTCCGCCCGCTGCTCTTTCTTCTTTCACGGCGATCTCTACAGTTGGAGTGGTTGAAAGACCAAGATCGACCACATCAATTCCCAACGATGTTAAGGTACTTACTACGATATCCCTAACTATTTGTCCGCTGATACGACCATCACGACCTATAATAATCGTCGCTTTTTTGTTTTCACCAACGATCACATTGGCAAATGCTGCTGTAAATTTTATGATATCAACCGGTGTTAAATTATTACCGGGAATGCCACCGATCGTTCCTCGTATTCCTGATATGCTTTTAATAAGTGCCACGCTTTCTTGTTTTCCGTTTAATGGTTTAGCCTGTAAGATCCTGACAGGATGCCCGCCCATTACGTGCTGTCGGTACGGGCTGGCAAAAATAAGCTTTTAACCTCCACGGATTTAATAGTTCGTGAATTACTTTTGTTTCATGTCAGAACAGGCCTGGTACAAAGACTGGTTCAATTCTCCTTTCTATCACAAATTATATTTTGAACGGGACGAAAAAGAAGCTGAAACATTTATTTCAAACCTGATCGGTCACCTGAAACCTGGTTCCGGAAGTTATTTGCTGGACGTAGGATGTGGTCGCGGCAGGCATAGTTGCATCCTGGCAGAAAAAGGATTCAACGTTACGGGTATCGACATTTCTTTTGACAGCATTGCATTTGCGAAAAAATTTTTCCAAAAGGACTCCCCTGGAGAGCAGGAACGACTTGAGTTTTACCAGCATGACATGCGATTGCCTTTCCGGGTGAACTACTTCGACCAGGCATTTAATCTCTTTAACAGCTTTGGGTATTTCAGAACGAGGCGGGAACATGACGATACGATAAGAACTATTGCGAACGCACTAAAACCAAATGGCACGTTCGTCATAGACTATTTGAATGTTCATTTTTCTGAAGATCATTTGGTGTACAATGAAGAAAAAAAATTGAATGGAACCATTTATGAAATTCACCGTTGGCACGATGAAACTCATTTTTATAAGAAAATTGTCATTAACGATCCGCTCCTACACCACCCGCTCGATTTTTCGGAAAGGATCTTCAAATTCTCATTTGGCGACCTTAATGATATGCTTAGCTATAATGGTTTGCAGGTGCAGGAGGTATTTGGAGATTACCAACTTGGCAAATATAATGTAAGAACAAAGCCAAGACTGATCATTGTTGCAAAAAAGCAAGCTAAGAGCTAATAGCTTACCGGTATTGGCTCTTCTTATTATTCATCAGCATCCATCTCCCGGTTTCATAGATCGCAGTGGTTACTTTGGTCATTTTCTTTTTGATGGAGTCTTGCTGCGCAAGTGTATAGGGCAACTCTTCGCCGGCCATAGAATATAAATGTTCCTCAGGAAAGTTGAGATTCCTGGTAAAATAGTAAGTGTCTGTCACCACTCCAATTTTTCCTTCATCATGATAAATGATAAAAGCGTAATTATTTTGCTTGCCCGGCTGTAAAAGATCTCTGCCGAGTGTGGTGTTTAAATAAGGCTGTTGCACCATCCCTGCAATGGTCGGCAGCACATCGATCTGTGATACGATCTCCGGTCTGCGTTGAGGCGTTAACAAATAGGGAGCATAAAACAAAAGCGGCACATGCTCATCACTGATCCGTTGGTCTGTCCATACCGGGGGATACATGGCCGTGGCATTTCCGGAAATACCATGGTCGCCAATAAAAACAAAGATCGTGTTGTGAAAATAAGATTCATTCTTCGCGGTTTCGATGAACTTCTTAAAACAATAATCAGAATAACGAAAACTGTTGAACTCATTTACCGATTCAAATCCATATTTTTTCAATGTATCAAGCGGCAGCACTATTTTTTCAAAATCTTTGTCTTCCTGCGGTATCATGAAGGGCCGGTGATTATCCGCTGTTTGAATGATCGCAAAGAACGGTTTTTGCTGTTGCTTAAAAGTCTTATTGGCTTCGAGAAAAAGATTTTTGTCGCTGATACCCCACACATTCATTTTAGGGGAGCTAAAGGTCCCTTCGACATGCATTTGCAAACCCCCGATATTTTTTAAAAGGCCATTAAAGTTATTGAACTCAGGACTGCCACCAAGGAAATACATCTTTTCATATCCTTCAAAATTATTAATGATGGTATGCTGATCTAAAGCTGCTTCGTTACGAGTCGAGAATTTTGAAAGCTGCACATCCGGTATACCGGTCAGCAAAGCAAACAATCCTCTTGCAGTGGAAAAATGAGGCGAAAAACATTTTTCAAAGAATATCCCGCTATCCGCCATCTGTTTAAAGTAAGGAGTTGTGTTCAGCGGGTTGCCACTCACGCAGCTTTTATACATGCTGAACGACTCACACATGACAAGTACAATATTGGGTTTGCTTTCCAATGCTTTTCTTTCCGGAAATATCTCACGGCGATATGAAAACCTATCTTTTGCAGGCAACCCCATCCAGTCTGCCATTACTGCAAAATTTTCTCTGGCTGTATTCTCATTAAACTGTGGCTGACGAAATCGCAAGGTTGTAAAGAAATTCTGGAGCGGATTTAATGAAAGATAGCTTTTGAAGTTATCATTCAGTTCAAATGCTTTTTTCCATTTAAGCGATGAAGTAGTGAATCCACCGTAAATAAAAACAAGAAGTAACAGCCCCGAGATGATGAACCATTTTCTTTTGTAGGGTATACCCTGCCCATCTGTTTTTACGATCACTGTCCAATGCATACGGCGAAACATCCACCGGAAAATTAGGACTGCAATTATCAATCCCAGCAACATCCAAAAAAGCGGGTAGGATTGCCATAGCATCGTCATGGAAATCTTCGCATCTTCCCAAAAATTAAGAGCGCTCGCATTCAGTCTTGTCCTGTTGTAAGCAAAATTTCCAAAATCGGCGGCAAAAAAGAAGAACACAACGAAAGTGATGATGGCCAGATACCAGGTCCACCATTTTTTGTTTCTTGCAGAATAAAAGGGGGAAAGATTTGGGAACAGGCTCACCGCTACAATCGGCAGAAGGATAATGGCGATCCAGCGCAGATCATAACGAACGCCCAACAGAAAAGAAGGTATTAATTCACTAAACCTGAGATCCTGTGGTTTAAATGAGAAATAAGTGGCTAGCCTGAACAAAGTAAAGATCAGCAGGAAGATGATAAGCAGGTTTATCACCCACAGAATGGTCTTTGGAATTTTAAGCCTGATCAGCATAGAAAACTGCAAAAGAAAAGAATTTCCCCGTGACAGACAATGAGTTCCTGTTATATTTTGACCGTTCCTCTATTTTTGTCAAATGTTTTTGATTCAGAGCAGCCTCCTCCACAAATTAGAGCAATGGGACCAATGGCTTTTTATTCAAATAAATAACTATCAAAGCAATTCGTTTTTTGATACGATCATGCCCTATCTGCGCGTTGCCTATTTCTGGATACCCATTTATCTCTTTTTGCTGGTGTTTATCCCGGCAAATTTTAAGGGCCGCGGCTGGTGGTGGATCGTTATTTTTCTCTGCACCGTTTCCCTGAGTGATATGACGAGCACTAACCTTTTCAAAGAAGTTTTTAAGAGATTGAGACCCTGCACGGATCCTGAATTCCTGCAGCATGTGCGCCTCGTCGTTGACCGGTGTGGGGGTGTGTTCAGCTTTACATCCAATCACGCAGCCAACCACTTTGGAATGGCAACATTTATTTTTATCACGTTGCGGCCAGTTA
>DASVAM010000231.1:0-2543 GCA_036376375.1 Chitinophagaceae bacterium | reverse complement strand
TCCATAAAAAAATTGCTTATCAGAGAAACCGCTTTCGATCACCACTCCATTGTATTCATTTTTTACGAAAGCGAGCTGGTCTTGTTGATTTACAAACTGTGGCAATACAAATGCCGCCACACCGCCGTTTTTAAGCTTTTTTGCCTGGGCTACTAATTTTATTTCATAATGTTTTTCTCTTGCTACCGCCGCATCATTTTGATTGATGTTTTGAATTCCTGTGAATACGATATCTTCCGGCCGCTCGACGATTCCATAGGAATGATTTAGCAGAATTGTCCATTTATTCAATGCATCATATCCTTCTACATCAAGAGTAGGATCGGTTTCTGCAAAACCAGACTGCTGTGCCAGTAATAAAGCTTGTTTGAATTCTAATTTGTCTTCAAACATTTTTGTCAGAATAAAATTTGTGGTGCCGTTAGCAATGGCTTTCACTGATTGCACCAGGTCATTATCGTAATATTCTTCCAGGTTCCTGATGATAGGGATGGATGCACAGGCTGCCGCTTCATATAAAAGAGAAAGTCCTGTTTGTTTTTGAAGTCCCAAAAGCGCGGGCATGTTCTCTGCCAGCATTTTTTTACTTGAGCTTACCACGTCTTTCCCGTTCTTTAATGCAGTTGTAATGATCTCAAAAGCTGCTTCTGTTTCATTGATCACTTCAACGATCACATTTATTTCCGGGTCAAAAAGCAATTCCTCTTTATCGGTAGTAAACAATTCTGCCGGAGCATTTCTTTTTTTTCCCGGATGCTTAATACAAATTTTCTTAATGGTGGCTTTTAAGGAAGGAGTCTGGTTCAGGATATGGTAAAGTCCTTCACCCACTACGCCAAAGCCGAATAAACCGATCGTTAGATTCTTGTGATAACTCATTGCTGTTGTTTTATGAATTAAATATGTTTAGCCTTAATCCTATAATACAAAAAGCTCACCCGACAAATCAGGTGAGCTTTTGAATATTTTAATAACTATTGTAAGCTGTAACGCTGACTTATCTGTTCCGCCAACGGCGGATGGAATTGGCACCTTTCCATGCTTCGCCAATAAGAACAAAGCAGGCAGGTTGTCAAGGCTTCATCGGGCCATATCCCTCAGCCTTTCTTGATAAGCATCCTGTATAAATAATTTTTAAGAGCTTGCCTGTCCTGTCTGCCGACAGGCAGGCCGGCGCAAAGATAACTGCCGGGATGTGAAATTTCCAAAAACAAATTCCATTTTTAGCAAACAGTTGTTTGAACGAAGACAAATCAGGCGCATTATTGTTGTTATCTTCGTTCCCCTTTTATTATGGCGAAATCAAAAGATAACGGGATCACAGGAGAGGAAATAAATCATGAAGCGATTGAGGTGCATGGAGCCAGGGTGCATAATCTCAAGAACATTGATATTTCTATTCCGAAGAACAAATTAGTGGTGATAACGGGTATCAGCGGCAGCGGCAAATCATCATTGGCTTTTGATACGATCTATGCAGAAGGACAGCGCCGGTATATGGAAACCTTTGGTGCTTATGCACGTCAATTTATCGGCGATATGGAAAGACCCGATGTTGACAAGATCACGGGTCTTTCACCCGTGATTTCTATTGAGCAAAAGACGACGAATAAAAATCCCCGTTCAACGGTGGGCACCGTTACAGAGATCTATGATTTTCTGCGACTATTATTTGCAAGAGTCGGAGAAGCGTATTCTTACAACACAGGTAAGCCCATGGTAAAATGGAGTGAAGAAGAAATTGTCGGGAACATTTTTAAAAAATATAAGAACAGAAAAATATCACTGCTTGCTCCATTAGTAAGAGGACGAAAAGGTCATTACCGGGAGTTGTTTGAGGATGTTCGAAAAAAAGGATATTTAAAAGTAAGGATTGATGGAGAAGTTAAAGACCTGGTTCCAAAAATGCAGGTCGATCGTTATAAGATACATGACATTGAATTGGTCGTTGATCGTTTACACGTGACTGATGATTTAAAAGCCCGATTAAGTCAAAGCGTACAGCAGACGTTGAAACTTGGGAAAGATCTGATGTTTTTATTGGTTGATGAAAAACATCTTGTACAATATAGCAGGCAATTGATGTGTGAAGACACGGGGATTAGTTATGAGGAACCTTCACCCAATTCATTTTCTTTTAACTCTCCTTACGGCGCCTGTCCAACCTGCAAAGGACTTGGGAATATCTTTACAATTGATCTCGACCTTGTGTTGCCGGACAAAACGTTAAGTGTAAAAGAAGGCGGTATCGCACCACTGGGAGAAGAAAGAGATGCAAGCGTTTTTCAGCAAGTCGTAGACTTTGCCCGCAAGTATAAAATAAAATTAGACGTACCTGTCGGCAAGTTGCCAAAGCAGCAATTAGATCTTCTTTTATTCGGGGATAAGAATATCAGTTCATCCATGGAAGTGGATGCCGGAGATGACACCGTGCCGAATGAATATACAGGTAGTTACGAGGGTATTGTGCCAATGCTGAAAAGATGGTTTATTTCATCGAACAGCACTGAGTTTCTGAGAGAGTGGGTACAACAATTCACCAC
>DASVAM010000227.1:0-8144 GCA_036376375.1 Chitinophagaceae bacterium | reverse complement strand
GCCGTGATCCGCTGCTCTTCGAGCTTTCTTATTTCGGCTGAAAGTTTTTCTCTTTCTTCCTGCAATTTTTTTTGAACTGAAATTTCCAATTCCGCTTCTTTATTTTTTAGTTCCTGTTCCTTTCTTAGAAATTCGACCTGTTGCTTTCTGGCTTCTTTTAATTTCTCTTCGTTGTCTTTATTGCTTTGTTCAAGCTGGCGTAGCTGGATCTCAAAATCAGATGCGATCTTTTTGCGGGTGGCTTGCTCTGTTTCCTGTTGAATTCTTTTTCTTTCTTCCGCCAGCTGGTTGTTGTAAGACTCTTCTTTTTCCCGTTGCCATTTTTTTATTTCGTCTCTTAATTCCCTTTTCACTTCCTCCCGCAGACTTTGATTCAGCTCAAATTCATGACTACAATTCGGACATTTTATGGTTGTTGACATGGATCTTTTTTAAATATTAATAGATTATTTAAAAAGCAATTTGCGGAAATAAATCTACAATTAATGCTATGCTAAGCTCAAAATCAAGTTTAAACGTTTAAGGCACAAATATTGTGGAATTTCTTACACTTAAATGAAAACCCCTGTTTTTTAACCCGGGGGCTGCTAAATCAAGAAAAGCATTTATCAGCAGTTCTTATTCAATGGAAAATTTATTTTCAAGCTAAGATTTTTTTGTTAGTTGCGTATCGGCTTGTACGAGTCTTTTTCATTTGATTATTTGTAAATTCAATTCCGAAACATTTTTCATGGATTCACCACCACTAACATCGCTTCGGTCTGTGAGCCTTGATTTTCTTTCCGGTGGAGGAGAGATGGGTGAACGCATCCGTAATTTTGACTGGGCCGCTTCTTCGCTGGGCGATCCTCAATACTGGGAAAACAGCTTAAAAACCTGTGTTCGTATCATGCTCACCTCGCCACAGCCAATGTTTGTTTGGTGGGGGAGTGATTTGATCAATATTTATAACGATCCTTACCGGTTCGTCCTGGGTGAAAAACACCCATTGGCCCTGGGTAAATCTGGTCGTGAGATCTGGAAGGAAATATGGGATGAAATTGGCACCAGGGCGGATATCGTTTTTAATAAAAATGAGGGTACTTATGATGATGCATTATTGCTGATCATGAACCGATTTGGATATGAGGAGGAAACTTATTTCAAATTTTCTTATAATCCTGTTCCTGGCGATAAGGGCGGTACTGCAGGTTTATTTTGTGTTTGTGCCGAAGAAACCACCCGTGTCATTAATGAAAGATCGCTTACCTCATTGCAGGAATTAGATATTCTTGCGCATAATAAGAATGACGTTGAACTCTATAAACAGGCTGCAAAAGCACTTGAATCGAATAATAAAGATTTCCCTTTTGGAATTTTTTATAAGATAGAGAGCGCGGAAGGGTTCGCAAAGCCGATCTCGTTCATAAATATTGAAAGCGATCAGCAGGTCTTTCCCACGCGAATTGATCTTAATAAACCTATTGATGGCACTTTTAATTTTTTAAGATGTTATCAAACAAAGACAATTGTGGTTTCTGAAAATGCCGGCCGAAGAAAAAAATTACCGAAAGGCAACTGGGCAAAAGAAGCAAGCCATTTTATTCATATACCCATAACCATTGCCGGGCATGAATTTCCGCATGCTATCTTATCAGCCGCACTCAACCCTTACAGGAAATTTGACGAAAGTTATCGTCAATTTGTTATGCTGATTGCGGAGAGGATAGCTCTTGAAGTAAATAATCTGCTGGTATACGAGGCAGAAAGAAAAAGAGCGGAGGCACTGGCCGAATTGGACAAAGCAAAAACAGTATTCTTTTCAAACATCAGTCATGAATTCAGAACGCCGCTAACGCTGATGTTGGGGACTATTGAAGAAGCATTGAATGACCCTCAAACGGTTCAAAAAAACCGGGAGCGCATGTTCGTCACTCATCGCAATGCAATGCGTTTGTTGAAGCTTGTGAATACGTTGCTGGATTTTAGCCGAATTGAAAGCGGTCGGCAAAAAGCCGCCTACACGCTTACCGATATAGCAAAACTGACAAAGGATCTTGCATCAAATTTTCGCTCGACGATTGAAAAAGCCGGATTGAAATTAATAGTGGATTCTGATGCAATTATAAAACCAGTCTATGTCGATAGACAAATGTGGGAGAAGATTGTCTTTAACCTTTTATCCAATGCTTTTAAATACACGCTAAAAGGAAGCATCTCGGTAAAACTTCTTTCGCAGGACAAGAATGTTGTGTTGGAAGTTACTGATACGGGGGTGGGAATCCCGAAAAATGAATTGCCGTTTATGTTTGAAAGATTTCACAGGGCACAAAATGTAAATGGCAGAACCTACGAGGGTACAGGAATTGGCTTATCGTTAATTAAGGAACTTGTACAGTTACATGGTGGGGCCATTCGTGTAAAAAGTAAAATTGAAAAAGGCAGCACATTTACCGTAACAATTCCTTTTGGGAAAGAGCATTTACCCGCTGATCAGACTTTCGATACACCTGCAATGCTGGAAGAAATTGTGAGTGACGTCTATGTGGAAGAAGCAAACTCTCTGCTCGGGACAGAGAAAAAAGAAATTGAAATTGCAACAAATGGAAAGCTGAAGCAGGCTTCCACCATTCTTGTTGTTGATGACAATGCCGACATGCGTCAGTACATAAGATCGTTGCTGGAAAAAAAATTTAATGTAATAATTGCAGCAAATGGAATGGAAGCCTTGCATAAGATAAGATCGGAGGAACCCTCCCTTGTTATTTCTGATATCATGATGCCGATCATGGACGGCATCGGGTTACTAAAAGAAATCAGAGAGGATAAGCACTATGCAAAACTCCCATTAATCTTACTTACGGCCAGGGCAGGTGAGGAATCAAGAATCGAAGGTTTACAGACCGGTGCAGATGATTATCTGGTAAAACCATTTTCTGCAAAAGAGCTGTTGGCCAAAGTGGAGGGCCAGTTAAAGCTTGCTAAGAAAAGAAATGCAATTGAACGGCAGCTTCATAGTTTGTTCGAACAGGCGCCCAGTGCGATTGTGATCTTTAAAGGCCCGGATGCAATTTTTGAATTAGCTAATAAAAGAGCATTAGAAATAATCGGTAAATCAAAAGAAGAGTTGATTGGTTACCCTCTTGAAGAAGCATTGCCTGAATTAAAAGGACAAGGGTATATCGGATTGATCAAAAAAGTGTATAATACAGGTGAAAAAATTATTGCCGAAGAATCTCCTGTTACATTTTTCAAAGACGGAAACCGTGTTGACCTTTTTGTAAAATATATTTTCCAGCCATTAAAGGATGATGATGGTAACACGAGCGGTGTTATGGTGTTGGGAGAAGATGTGTCACAGCAGGTGATGGCAAAAAAGATGCTTGAGAAAAATGAAAGGAAACTTCAGCATTTTATCCACCAGGCACCTGTAGGAATTGTTATCTATCGGGATAAAGATTTTATTGTTGAGGCGGCGAACGAAAGAATTTTGGAGATGTGGGGCAAAACCATCGACGAGGTGCAGGGCAGGCCGATGGTAGATATTTTTCCGGAAATCCTGAAGAATGAGAAAATGAAATCCCGGTTTGATCATGCAGTTGAAAAGTTTTTGAATGGGGAAACATATGTTGTAAACGAAGAGGAGCTGACGTTTATAAGAAAAGGCGAAAACTATACGGGTTGGTACAATTACACTCACGAGCCAATTTTTGACGAGAATGGGAAACCAAGAGGTGTTATAGCAGTCGCCACAGAAGTGACCGGGCAGGTGATGGCACGCAAAAAAATTGAAGAAAGCGAATCCAATTACCACCAGTTGATCGACTCTTTGTCAACTGCTGTTTATACTTGTGATAAAGATGGAAATATTGTTATATACAATAAAGAAGCGGTAAGGATGTGGGGTAAAGAGCCTGTAGGGGGAATAAATAAATGGATCGGGTTTCATAAACTATTCATAGATGGTAAGTTGGTTGATCCTGAAGAAAGCCCGATGGCCATTTCGATAAAGGAAGGAAGATCTGTATCCGTGCAGGAAGTAGTGATCGAAAAACCTGATGGCACAATGAGCACCATCATACCTCATCCACACCCCTTATTTGATTCAGAAGGAAACGTTGTTGGCGGCGTGAATGTTCTTGTCGATATAACGGAGCGAAAGAAAATTGAACAGGCGTTGGCAGAGAAAGAAGAGATCAGCCGGTTATTTATTGACTCTGCCCCCGCTGCTATGGCCATGTTTGATAAAGAAATGAGATATATTTCTGTAAGCAGGCGATGGATGCAGGAGTACGATCTCAAAGGAAATCTTATTGGTAAAAAGCATTATGAACTATTCCCGAATATTCTTGAACGATGGAAGGACGTGCATAAACGGGCCATGGAAGGAGCTGTTGAAAGATCAGACGAGGATTTTTATGTGAAAGATGATGGAACACCGGTATGGCTGAAATGGGAAGTGCATCCCTGGTACAATACAACTGCTGAGATCGGTGGCATTGTGATATTTACAGAAAATATCTCTGAACGTAAGAGAGCTGAGCAACACATTAAAGAAAGTGAAGAACGTTTCCGGACAATGGCAAACGAAGCGCCGCTTTTTGTGTGGGAGACTGATGAAAATTTACAAACCACTTATCTGAACAAAGCATGTCTGGATTATTTTGGTCTCGATCAATCAATTAAAATGCCCGAGGTTTCCTGGAAAAAATATATACATCCGGACGATCTTGAAAAGGTGCTGGGCACCATGAATGAATCAGCAGGGTCTCGTGAGTCATATATGCTGGAAATGCGATTAAAAAACGGATCAACTGGTGAATATCATTGGTTTCTTGATAAAGGTGCTCCCCGTTATAGCAATGGAGAGTTCATCGGGTTTATCGGGACAAGCCTCGACATCAACGCGAGAAAAGAGATCGAAAAAGAGCTGGAACAAAAAGTGAATGAACGTACGAGGGAACTTGCAGGTCAGAATATTCTTCTACAAAAACAAAACGATCTTGTAAGAAAAATATTTGATACATCCGTTGATGCAATAGGTGTCTATGATACAGAGATGCGGATCATCACATTAAACCAGGCCTCATTAAATATTTTTGGACGCAAATCAGAAGAAATTGTTGGAAAAAGCTTACTGGAAGTTATACCCCAAATGGAAGGATCTAAAGGACACTCAGATCTTCTTAAAGCAATTGGTGGTGAGACCATACATAATAAGGTTTATTACTCCGAAGTAGCAAACAGGTATTATGAGAATTTCCTGATGCCGCTGAAAGATGAACGGGATAAGGTGTACGCGGTACTGGTGATTGCACATGACAATACCGATCTGATCGTTGCTGCGGAGAAACTAAAGGAAGCGCAACAAATTGCTCAGATCGGTCACTGGGATTGGGATGTTGTATCTGGTGAGTTAACCTGGAGCGATAATATGTATAATGTTTATGGCTTAAAGACGAATGAGGGAATAAGCTTCGAAAAATTCCTTTTACTCATACACCCGGAAGACAGGGCTAATCTACAGGCAAACATTGAATATGCTTTACAAACGAAAACGTTCAGTGATTTTTTTCACAGGATCATTACACCTGATGGTGTTGAAAAAATAATGCATGCCCGGGGAGAAGTGATCACAGATAAAAAAGGAAAGATATTGCGAATGGTGGGCACCGGGCAAGACGTCACCAAGGAAAAAACGATCGAGATGAAATTGATCGCCACCAACAAAAGCGTTGAGGAGCGTAACCAGTTCATTGAACAATTGATCAATTCTTCTCTTGACCTGATTATTGTTATTGATAAGGACCTTCGGCTAATGACACTTAATAAAAAAGCGCAAAATTTATACAAAGAATATTATAAAGAGGACATTATTGGTAAAAAGATTACCGAGCTAAACCCGCCCATCAAAGGCACCGAATCCTATGAAGATATAAAACAGGCTTTTACCGGCAAAGTGATCATAAAAGACAAAATAAAATCTACGCTCTCCGACAGGTATTATGAGCATGATTATGTGCCATTAACAAACCCAAATGGCGAAGTGCACGCAATCATGATCATCAGTCACGACATTACGGAACGAACAAGACAAATGGAAGAACTGAGAAAGCTTTACGAGTCGGATGTGCAAAAGAATAATTTTATTGCAATGGCCAGCCATGAATTAAAAACACCGATCACTTCCATAAAAGGGTATGTGCAGTTATTATTAAATGCTCTTGAAAAGGAAAAACATAAGCCATTGCCGCCATTATTGGTTCGTTCTTCACTTATTAGCGTGGATAAACAGATCACAAGATTGACAAGGTTGATATCAGAATTGCTCGACCTTACAAAAATTGAGACAGGCACGCTTGAATTGAAAAAAGAAGAATTCAGCCTGAACCAACTGGCGATAGAAACAGTTGAAGATATTCTTTACACAAACACGAAACACGAAATCAATTTATTCCACGACTTTCAATCTTATGTTTTTGCCGATAAAGACAGGATCGGGCAGGTGATGATAAATTTTCTGACAAATGCCATCAAATATTCTCCCAATAGCAACAAGATCGGAGTAACAATACATCAGTCAACGAATGGCCGGGTGGCTTTTAGTGTAAGAGACTATGGCATTGGAATTGATAAAGAAGAACAGGATAAAATATTTGAGCGTTTTTACCGGGCAAAAGGAAAAGAAGAGCAAACTTATCCCGGTTTCGGAATTGGATTGTTTATCGCCAAAGAATTTGTTGAAAAACATGGGGGACAAGTGTGGGTGGAAAGTGAAAGAGGCAAAGGCTCGGTGTTTACATTTACCTTACCGATATTAAAATAAATGAAACAAAAAGGATTCATATTGGTCCTGGATGATGACCCCGACATCTGTATGATGATAAAGATGGTGCTGGATTATTATGGCTATGAGGTGATGGATTCTGCAAATGAGGAAGCTGCCAAAGAAATTATCTCATCTAATCGCGTTGATCTTATAATTATGGACATGTTGTTGTCAGGCGCAGACGGTACTGATATATGCAAACAACTAAAGAAAAGCGAAGCGACTTCTTCAATCCCGGTCCTGATGTTTTCCGCTCATCCAACAGCAAGAGAAACTTGTCTGGCAGCCGGCGCCGATGATTTTATTTCAAAACCATTTGAGATGAATGACATGATGGACAAGATCAGTTTTTTTCTTTCGCGAAACAAGATCGCCCAGGAATAGGCCGGGGTTATTCAAAGCAACCAAAGCATAATGTTACGCAATGCAGAGGTCGGTTTCCACTGTACTGGATATGTGGGTTTTAGTGTTCACCACCCGTTTTTTTGGTACGCGGTTGAAGTATTAGGATTGAACTAACCCAATTCATTTACCAATTAAAAAAACGGCGGTATATTTGCCCCAATTTTGAATCACTGACCGGAACAATCAAAAACAAATTCTAAACTAAAATCTCTTTTATGAAAAAGGCAGTTCTCTTTGCATGTTTATTTGTTACAGTATTCTCGTCATCAGCGCAGGGGCTAAGGCTTAACGGGTACGCCGCGTATACTTTCGATGATGGGTTTGATGTATATAGCGATGCAAATAATTATTATAGTGGTAAGCTAAAAGGGGGATCCCAATTTGGTTTGGGCCTTCAATATGCATTTAATCCATATTCAGCCGCCGAAGTATTATGGATACACCGCAGCGCTACAGCTCCCACTACCTTCAAATTCGGAATTGGTAATAATGCAAGAAATGAAACTTTTGAAGTAAAACATGATTATATCATGTTAAGCGGAGATGGGCTTTATTCGAAAAGTGCAAAATTCGAAGGTAATGCCGGGTTCATGGCCGGCGTCCTGATAAGTAATGTAGAAGCCCCCTCGGTTGACAAAAGTGGTGATAGGACCAATTTTGCCTGGGGTGCAAGATTAGGAGGAACTGTATGGGCTACACCAAAGCTCGGAATAAAATTGCAGGCAATGCTATTGTCATCTTCAACAGCGACAGGAGGTGATACTTATTGGTCATGGTATGGACCTGTATACCTCACTACTTATTCTACGCTTTGGCAATTTAGCCTTGGTGGAGGGTTGGCTTTGAAATTAGGCAAATAGATTTGATCTAAATAAAAGCAAAAAGGCAATCGAAGCGGATTGCCTTTCTTATTTGTGCCCGGGACTGGATT
>DASVAM010000222.1:0-4860 GCA_036376375.1 Chitinophagaceae bacterium | reverse complement strand
CCCAACAAATTGCTGCATCTGCTCATAGATTCTTCCCTCCGTCGCTTCCTGTCCGAAGAAAAGGCTGCATAAAAAAATTATGACGATCAGCAGAGGACCCAGGGAAAATACCGTAGTGTAAGCAAGGGACGCACTGTATTTGGGTATTTTGTCCCGAATAAAGCTCTTGAATGATTCGACGGTTACTTTCCAAATTGTTTTTAGCTTTTTCACTAAATAAGGCTGACAAAGCAAATGCCATTAAGCCTGTACCTGGAAAACCAGGAATATTACTAAATTTCAGAATAATTTTATCAAAAGTAACTTACATGATCGGCTCCTTTTTTAATACTTAAGAAGTTTGTCGGCCGTATGTGTAATTAGGGCAATAATTCTACAGCTATGTTTATCCTAATGAGAAATGAGAAGTCTATCAACAGGAGCATTTAAAGAATTGACGTTATTACTTATACCTGTATTTCCAATTCTCAGTCAATAGGAAGTCCGTAAATTCAGTGTAACAACAATCTTACCTTTAAACTGGCGTTAAGGCACAAAAAATCTAATCGAACCCGTTTAAAATGACAAAGGATCAAATCAATCTCAAACAAGCAGTCCCCTTCTTCATGGTAACTAATATGGAAATGTCCCTTGAGTTTTATTCAAAAGGCCTGGGCTTTGAAGTAAAGCTCAATTGGAAACCGGAAGGTAAGATCGAATGGTGTTGGCTGGAACGGGATAAGGTTGCCTTAATGTTACAAGAATATAGAAGACAATTTATGCCTGAAGAAAAACCCGGAGTCGGTGTCTCCATTTGTTTTATGTGCACAGATGCGCTGACGTTATATAAAGAGTATTTGGAAAAGAAGCTAGCGCCTCAGGAACCATTTGTCGGAAATAACTTATGGGTTCTACAATTGACCGATCCGGACGGTTACAAGCTTTGTTTTGAAAGCCCTACCTACATTCCGGAAGGAACACTGTATTCAGAATATTTAAAGGGATAAGCTTCCTCTTATCAGAAAATCATTGCCGCCGGACTTGGTTATTTTTTTGTTTTTTGCTTACTTGCATCAGATTAATTAAGTCAATCCCAAATCAAGGCTCGTCTGCACTGTTCGGTTCAAATAGTTCATCGTATCCAGAAATTAGTAGCTGATTGATGTTAATTGCCTTGCTGATACCAGTCAGCCAGCTGATCATTTATACAGGCTACATTTATTCTAAGTTTTTTTGAATTGAATGCCACTGATATTGATAAGAGATCCTCCCCAATGTAAACGCAAATCTTGGCTATGTTAAATAAGTATTGGCAATACCGCTTTATATCCGATCCCTTTCACTATTATTCACATTTTTACCTACTGTCGGTAAAATTTACATTCACTTTAAAATCTTCGTTATGAAAAAGACAACCCGGATATTGTTCGTTCTTAACTGCATTTTTTTTGCGGCAGTACCACAACGGTTAATGGCACAGGATACAGCGACGACGATGACCAAAAAGAAAGAGAGCAAAAACTATAAAAATGTAGTTCGCGTCAATATCACTAATCCAATAATATTTGGCAATCGCTCCATCATTTTTGGTTATGAGCGGGTCGTCGGTAAGTTTCAGTCATTTTCAGTAAACGCCGGCATGACCGATTTTCCTTCCCTTGACCTCCTTCGCGACGATTCTTTGAAAGCAAACAGTATAACGGGGCAGTCAGGTATGCATTTTTCAGCGGACTATCGCTTTTATCTTGCGAAGGAAAATAAATACCAGGCACCACATGGGATTTACATCGGACCGTACTTCGGGTTCAATAAATTTGAAAAAGATCATAGCTGGACCCTCACGAGCACAAGCGGCGGAGCACCTTTCAATGTGGAGTCAAAGACGGAGATGACGATCTTTACTCTTGGCTTTCAGCTGGGCTATCAATTTGTGATATGGGATCGGATGACGCTGGATCTTGTATTGTTAGGGCCCGGCGTGGCTTCATACGATCTGAAAGCATCACTTGGCACTAATTTATCGCAGGCAGACAAAGAGAAATTTTTTGACAAATTAAATGAGGCATTGACAGAAAAGTTTCCCGGCTATGGCTGGACCATCGATACAGGTGAATTTACAAGAAACGGATCAACCAATACCACCAGCTTAGGTTACCGATACATGGTACAGATCGGATTCAGATTTTAGTAAAATAAAACAAAAAAGAAATTCATTCACCCTAAATCAAACACCAGATCATGAAAAGAATCATTTATTTGTTTGTATTCATCATCCTTACCGTTCAGGCCTTCGGTCAGTCAGAGAAAAACAAATCAAAAGCCTATGTAACCTCCGGCGGTGAGCTTATTTTTTCTTTTGCAAACGTTGAGCAAAATGGAAATAGCCTGAGTACAGCAATGAGATTTTCTCCCGTTTTCAATTTGCAGGTAATGCTTAACCAGGACCTGAACAAAAACTTTGGTCTGTTTACCGGTTTGGCCATAAGAAATGTGGGTTATATAGTACATGATTATATAGACCCTGGTAGTTCTCTTGAGTTTAAGAAAAAGTTCCGCTCTTACAACCTTGGAATTCCATTGGGTTTTAAAGCGGGTGATCTGGAAAAAACTTTCTTCTATGGGGGCTATGAAGTTGAACTGGCATTTACATACAAAGAAAAAACCTACGTAGGTGGCGATAAAACAAATAAGATATCGGGGTGGTTCAGTGACCGAAATGAATTATTTCAACATGGATTTCTTGCCGGAGTACAGTTTCCGCGTTCAGTTAATTTAAAATTCAAATATTATCTAAGCAATTTCCATAACCAGGATTTTAGAGATAATGCCGGCATAAAACCATACCAGGGTTTAGATGCGAACATCTTTTACATTTCATTGAGCTTTTTCCTTTTTAAAAACCTTGATTTTTATTACGAGACGAAAGGCTTAAAAAAATGATCTTATAAAGCCTGGATATTGCAGAAGGAGTTAATAAATAAAGTGAATTAATTCACCGCAAGCACTTTGGTCAGTATCTTATTTACTTCGTCTGCTTTGTTAAAGATCATAAGGTGGCCTCCCCCTTTGATCACAAAATCTGGCCGGGTATATTTTATTGGTAACATGCGATCGCTTGACCCATGCAAATGAACAAGACCCGGCAGACGATCTGGTTGCTTCCAGTTTACAATTGCGTCAAGGGACCAGCGAACGAGATCGGGATTCGCCTGCTTTGCATAATTAATGAGGATCGCCTTATCTTCTTTTGATGCAACACCCATCAGGTTCTTTAGAACAGATCCGGCCTTCAGCAATCTAACAGGAACAGCTTTATGCAAACCTAAGGTTCCAGCACTTTTAAAATACCACGGCAATTCATTTGATGAGGCAAGACTTGAAATGATGATCGTCTTCATCGGTCTGCGTAACCTTGCAATTTCGGAAGCAAGCATTCCACCAAATGAAAGACCGATCAGAATGAATGCATCATCATTTCTTATGAATGAAGAAAAACGTTGTGCATAATGGCGAAGCGATTCATTTTTTTGCGGAGGTATCCAATCAAGGAAGACCGGTTCATACCCGGAAGGAAGTTTTATCTTTTGAAAAGCCTTTCTGTCGGCCCCTAAACCACTTATAAAATACGCTTTCAAACTAAATTACATCTCCATTGGTTCAGGGATCTCGATCGTCACCGTCTGCACCATTTTTTTAGGCACTGGCTTATCATTTAGCATGGCAGGTTGCCATTTCGCCATGGTAGTTTCCAATCTAGTTATCAATTCGTCATCAAAATCTTCATTCACCCCACCCTTTAACACTTTGAAATTTACCGGCACTCCATCCTTATCCACAATAAACTCTAATTGTACAAATGCTTTTCTTGTTGCTTTCGGTAAATACTCCCTCATCTCCTTACCAAGCTTATCCAAATACTTTAAAAACTCCTCGCCACCGCCGGGATATTTTGGCCATTGATGAACAGCTTCAACAAGCCCTGTAACAGATCTTGTCCTATGCTGCACATTTTTTCTCTTTGGAATTGGCTTTGCGTCCGGGACTACGTTCCATTTCTTATCCGGTGCATCATTTACATAGTATTGGCCTTTATCGGATACAGCAACAATTGGAATTTGTTTGTGTTTCTCAAAATAATTAAAAGCATCTTCAAGATTTGATGCGAACCCTTTCAACTGCTCATCGTCTTTCGTCAGCCTGTCAAGATAGTCAACACTTCTTTTTACATTGAATCGTATGGGGAAAATGTGAACGGGGATAAAATCCTGCCCCTGGTTCTTTGCATGAGCCGTGATGATATAAACTTCCTCGATCATCGGGTCGGTCAGTGGAATACAACCAACCGTAACACAGCTTCCATGAATATAAATATCACCACCAGGGTTCAACACATCGCTTAATATTCTATCAGAAATATTTGGATAATTGAGCCCTAATGATAAATGATAATTGCTTCTTGGATTAAACTCATTGATATAATAAAATCCTTCCGGCACCTGATAGTCACCCTGCATTCTTTTGGGTCCAAGTGTACCGGCCAATGCACAAACTTTGTACGTTTTGAAAAGTTTGTAGGGATCTTTCCTGTCATTCTTTACCCAGATCTCGAGTTGACTATCATACTTAAATGAGCGGATATAAACATACTTAGCCGGCCACGCCAACTTCTTTTCCGCAAATTGTTTTTTTAATGCCGCCTCGTTTTTACTAAGCGCATCCGAAGGTCGCTGCAGTGTTTTTTGAAAATCAATAAATGACGACACGGCTGAAACAGAGTTTCCACCAGCACCATTCTGTGCCGATGTACAAATGGCCATAGAGCCAGTCAAGATACAGAAGAAGAGGTTTTTCATTGACGGTTTCATTAAATTAAGAAACGTT
>DASVAM010000215.1:0-14090 GCA_036376375.1 Chitinophagaceae bacterium | reverse complement strand
AGTTGCACAAAAAGTATTTTTTTGCCACTATCTTCTTTTATGTTATAAGTGCCATTATATCTGCTTTGAATTTTGCAGGTACCGTTTGCGTTAAAATGCATTTTGTTCTCCGGAGTGTTATTCTTCATTTCGCTTTTTCGTTCATCATCGTCCAGCTTTTCATTAAAGTTAACATCGAAGGTTTCCATGATCAATTTCCACGTACCAACAATACCATTGGCCGAACCGGTTGCAGCGAAAGCCGGGTTTTTCGTTGCCGGTTCTGTGGAATTATCTGCTGATTGCTTTTCGCTGATGGCAGCTTTATTATCTCCACAATTGACCAGCAGGGTGATGAAAGCTATAAGAAGCAATGCTAATTTTAGTTTCATATTTGTAAAATTTCAGTTGATGAAAATTGAGCTGTCTTCTGTTAGATCCTTTTATATACTCTGAATATTAATCCGTCCAGCAGGATAAATTCGTCTTTTGTAACTGAATAGATATGTCCTTTGGGAGCTCTGTTGTTGTTTACATCGATCAGCGTGAACATTTTTTTACCATCAGAATTTGTATTCACTTCATATCTTCCTTTCTGTTTAAAAACAAGACAGAGACAGCTCCCATCGCTGTTCAGTTTCATATAATCTTCAGCACCTGCGATCGGATCCTTTCTCTCTTCGTCTTCCAACTGTTTATTCTCATTTTTATCTTTTACCCAATAGAGTAATTTCCATTCGCCAACTATACTTTCATCTGAAGAAGATGAAGCATTAATTATTTCTTGTTGAACATTTGCCTGCGCATTATTTGCTAAGGGCTTTTCGTTTGTTGCATTGCTGTTATTGCTGCATGCGGCAATTAGCATCAGAATATAGATTGTTATTTGTTTCATTTGATCAGTCTAGATTGCCCGCCTGTCGATGGACAGGTTGAGGGTCTATTTTACTTTTTTAAATATCCAGAAGGTGTGGGTGAACCCGGCAACAGACGCCAACAAGATCAGTTCGTCTTTGGTCAGTGATTTAATATAGTACAGGTCAGGCGGGGGATCTTCCGTTTCTTCCCCTTTGATCCGCTCCCTTTGTACGGACAACAGTTTTTGTCCACTTTCATCTGTAATTCTGTACGTTCCATTGTAAAAATCCTGGATCCGGCATGTTCCATTTGCCTTGAACTGCAGTAGGTAATTGTTACGAATTGCTTTTTTTCTTTCCTCGTCATCCAATACTTTGTTGCCGTTGTCATCATAAGCCTCGAGATTCAATTTCCAGGTCCCCTGAATGCCATTTTCCTGGCCGGCATCCGGCGCAGTTTGTTGGCGGTTTGATGTCACCGATGAATTAGCGGCTAATTGTTTTTTATCCGACGCAGCTTTGTCCTCAGCGCAGCTAAGAAGAAAAAGAATGATAAGACATAATGGGACGTTGTTTCCTTTCAACATTTTTCTGACTTTCATTTTTATTATGGTTGGTTTAATTCTAACGATGAAAAAGATAATTACAGTTTTGTGATCTTCATTTCCACCCTTCTGTTCTTTAATCGGTTTTTTTCAGTGTCATTCGGCGCAATTGGTTTATCTGCTCCGTAACCAGTCACCTGGATCCTTCCTTCATCAATTCCTTTTGAGATCAAATACGACCTGCATGATCTTACTCTGTTCAGGGAAAGCTCTTTATTGAAGGCATCTGTACCATCTTTTGATGTATGGCCCGAAAGCACGATCTCCACCTTCGGATTTTTTTGCATAAAAAGATTCAGCTTATCGAGTTCCAGTTTGCCTGTATCAGTCAGATTTGCACTGGCAAGCTCAAATTGTATGTTCTTCATCACGAGTTCATCACCTTCCTGCATTGGTTTGTTGTCAAACATTATTTTTTCCGAAGGAGAGAGTTCTATGACAAGTCCGTTACTTGTTTCATTAGCAATTACATCAACCTGTACTTGTGCTGAAGCATACCCAGGCGCAGAGCCTGTAACTATATTAATGCCTGCAGGAACATTTTGCAAACTGAATTTGCCTTCTTTATCTGTTGCAGTTGCGGTATAATCTCTTATTTCTGCCCGGGCATCAGCAATTTGTTTTCTTGTCGCTTTGTCTATAATCATTCCATCTATATTTCCGGTGTAAACCGGGCCCTTTGGATTAATGAGTAACTTGACAAAATCAATAGCAAAACCATCTCCGATATTGTTGACCGGGTCATCGATCAATAACGTAAGCGAATCGATTTTGAGTAAAGGAAGAAGTTCAGCAGGCAATTTTACGTTTATCAGCTTACCAATCGGGCCAGTTTGTTGTAAGGCATTCAACAATTTTTCTATTTCAATAAATCTTGCGCCGTTAAGTTTTGCCTGGAATTTTGTACTGTGCACAGGAGATTGAAAATCATCAACAAATAATTGTAATGATACAGCGTGAATGGTGACTGTTCTTAAAGGTGAAAGATCAATCGTTATACCCTTCGGATTATTATCCGGTCTGATAGTCGTTGCAGTATATCCGTCAATACCGCTCTTGCAGGTGGCAGGGTCATAACCCGAGGGAATCATGATTTGATCCGTGCCGGAAATATCTTGTTTGTTACGCTCCCATGGAAAGCCATGAGGAAAAGTTGATCTTCCACTAAAAGGCGTAAATCCTTCGTCCCATCCAAAACCCAAATTATCGATATCGCCTGAACGTATGATCCAATCTGCTTCCCGTGTATTCTGAAGTGTTACTTCCTGGGCAGACCAATCACCGTCTTCTTCTGTTATCCTCTTAACTTTTTTTTCTTCATTATCCATTTGCGTGATCATCGAATCCAACTCATTGCCAGTCGTTTCACCACTTAAATTATGACCAGTTTCCGTTGCGGCGGCTGAAATAGATTCTTCTTCTTTTGAACGCTGTTCATTGTTGCTGCTGCAGCTAATAAGTGCAATGCAAATGCATGAAAAGATAAAGTTGATCCCGGATTTCATGTGATATCAAACATTTTATTTTCGTTTGAATACTTCGAAGTCGGAGCCACCCATGCGCCTGTTGATCACCAATTCTTTGTCCGTTACTGAAATTATATACCTTCCATGATTACATTCTGCACCAACTCCGTCATACATGGTCAGTCTTTTGCTGCCATCATCCTTGGTAACGATGTCAAAGCTTCCGTTCATTTTTGCAATGCTATACTCACAGGTGCCATTCCTATTCAGCCTGAGGTAGTCTTTCATGTCAGTTATTGCATTTTTGTCTTCTTCACCATCCATGACGTGATTGCCATTTTGATCTCCAACGATTTTGATAAGTTCCCATTCTCCCAATATGTTTTCCATGCCCGCTGGTATAGTGCCGGATCCTTTTTGCCTGCCTGTTTTGGCCGGACTGTTTTCTTTCACGGTCTTTTCGACCTTACTCATATAGTCTTCGGCATCTTTTTGTGCTTTGGTTTTGCAGGAAGCCGCGGTTATTAAAATCACCGCAACGATTAACATCCAGAACGTTGGTTTCATTTTTTCAGATTTTAAATTGTGATGTATGAATTTCTTTTTTTCAAAAATGGAGACTCATATATTTTTTAATTGGGCTTTAATACAATTCCGGTTGCAATATGTTTCCCAATCGATACTTTGTACGCAAGGGCGGTAAAATTTGTTGGCCCCGGATATTGCATAACAACATTTGTGTTTTCTAAAACTGTTTTGCTCATTTCAAACACCTTCTTTCCTTCCATGGTAAAGAATTCGATCTTTGCTGGTCCACTTACGGGCGATGTAAGAAGTAATTGGAATCTATCCTTATATGGATTGGGAGAGGCAATTACTTTCAACTCATTTTGTGCGACTATTTCTCTTGCCCTGATTTTCGACACATCAACTATTACCGGTGAAATCCTGGTCAGATTATTATTATAAGAGATGGTTCCGACTAATACTCTGCATTCATCAAATGCATTATTGACAACCTCAACTGCCTGATTTATCGAAGAGGCACTGATGTTTGTAACCACACCGCCTAAAACATCATTGGCTAATGTAAACAGACCGTTAATTGTTGCAGGATATCCATTGTTACCATTGAGATAAACAATGATATTATGAGGCAGACCAAACCCGGTGGCTTCACCAATTGGGGTATTACTTCCGCAGCCTACAGTCGCTTTAGTAACCAATGTATCATCTGCAAGACTAATGCTACCAAGATTACTGCTGTTGCGGATGTTGAACCATAATGTGATCGTTTGTGCGAGGAAGATATTTCTGATCTTTCCTTTTTGAGGACCGGTAGGCTGTATTGGAACCAATGACCATGTGGTGGGATCATCGTAGTAAGCTCCATCAAAAGGAATTTTATTATCGATGTCTATTGATTTGGGAGAGCTGCCGCCCGGTAGCATTTTAAATATCGTACCATTTGTAATGTCTGTTCTGTACAACTTGAAAAACCTTTTGTTGGCGACATTTCCAAATACCTGGCTGCTGGTTATGCCAAATGCTGCCAGCATATGGTCAGAACTGCTTAAGCTGGCACCTGAATTATTATAACAAGAGCTTGCTTTCGGATTATGATAAAATCCTTGTGTGTAGGTACAGGCACTCACACATTCGATAACGGTTACTGTTTTTTGAGATGAGCATTGAAGTCCATTCACTGTTGTTTCAAGCGTCAGTGTATAACTTCCAGACATGGCTGCATCAACGGTTACGGATGAGTTATTGGTTGGTCCAAGTATCATTCCCTCGCCGGCAATGATCCATTGATAGCTCGTAAGATTTGCAGGTGCAGTAAATACATGCGTTGCATTTCCACACACTTCTGTTTCTCCGCTGATATTACAATTATAAGTAACGATAGGGTCAACCGTAACAACTTTATTACATGTGATGGAACAGCCGTTCAATGTTGTTGTGAGTGTGAGTGTGAAGCTGCCTGCAGCACCAGCGGTAACATTTACCGATGAACCTGATGTAGACCCAACAATAGAACCATTGCCTGCGATCGACCAGGAATATGAACTCATATTTGCCGGCGCCGTATAATCATTGTTTGAAGTGCCGCTTGTTAAATTTGATAAGCCTGTAATGTCACACGGAGGCAATGGCTTTACAAATACTGGTTTAATGCATTGGCTTACACAACCTGAGGGACCTGTTGCATTCAACGTGAGGATTTGGACGCCGGGTGTCACTCCGGTAACATTTACGACAGGGCCGTTATTTGGTCCGACGATTGAAAGTCCCGGAGTTACTGACCACGAATAAGTGATCAAGTTTTGTGGACCGAGGTAAATGTTGTTTATGCTTTCAGCACATAATTCATTAGCACCTGTGATATTACAAACAGTATTGGCGCCAACAAGTATGGTCCTTGAACATTGTGCTGATAGACCGTTTAAAGTTATCGTTAAGTTGAGAGTAAAACTTCCCGGGCTTGTTGCTGCACCGATATTAACTATTGGGCCATTATCCGGACCCACGATGCCAGCGGCACCGGTAACACTCCATAAATAAGATGTCATGCCGGGTGGTGCCGCATAAAGATTTTCAACAGAGGCAATACATATTTCGGAAGGACCACTAATTGAACATTCCGGAGTACCGGAAGTGGAAGTAAAACTGCCAATACCAAGCTGGCTAAAACTTGTTAGATTAAAGCGACGGGCAAAACCATCGCTAACTTTTCGACCGCTTCCATTAATTGGCTCCAATAAACTTCCTGTGGGTACCGTCCAGTCTGCAGCATTTACACTTGCATCGGGACGTCGAAGGATCCCAAAACTATTATCGGTTAGACCTGTGAAGCCATTAAAGTAGAGATGAAGTGCATAATTGCCACCGCTGGCGTCAGCGTCTGGAACAAGTTTCCAGACACCTCCTTCATTTACCGCGGTGTATATATTTCCATTTTCAACAACATTTAATCCTGCATCTGTTCCCTGCTTAGTGCCAAAGGAAGAAGTGAGAGAGGAGGGGCCGGTAATATTATTATTTAAAAATTTTAAAAGATTGCTTCTCTCTGAATTGCCAACAGGGAAATCATAACTGTTTATATTCGTAGTAATTGATCTGCGAAAATTTCCATTGATCCAGCTATTTGCATAATTCGGGTTTGTGATATCATTTTCCAATGCGGAAGCAGCCGCATTAATTAAGGCAAGAACATAGTTCGTGGTATTGATCCTTCCGTTTATTAGCCGAAGCAAATTTGAAATAGTAGCATCATTATTTATGGTAAGCTGATCGGTATTAATATAAACAGTATAAAAGTTGGTAGGGCCCGTGAACTGTTGCGGGTGTGTGCTGTTGAAGATCACAATACCATTACCACTAAGCGCACCAAGAATTGACTGGTCGGTCCAATTGCTGATATTCGAAACAATATTGTTCTTTAAAGAAACAGTTCCGTTATTCAGCAGGCTGCTTCCATTTTCGAGAGTAAGTCCGCCCTGCAATACAAGTTCTGCACCAGTTTGAATGGTAAGGCTTCCTCCACTTTGAATTTTCAATGCTTCCTGACCAAAAGAAAGACCGGTAAAAAAGATCAAAGCATTTATGAAGAATATCTTTTTCATTTCTCATACACGTTTATAAATCCAAAACATTTGTTTGCCCTGCGATAGCAGGACCAATTCTGTTTTGCTAACTGATATGAAAAACCAGGCGTTTTCCTGTGTGCGGGAGTCTCCGTCATTCACATAGGTATAAAGTCTGTTTTTGCCACTTTGATTCTTAAACTCATAAGACCCTTTCAGTTTCATCGTGTGAATGAGGCAACTTCCATCTGCATTAAACTGGTAAAAGTGTTTGCCGGTTTCTCCTTTCTTTCGTTCTTCCTCCTCAAGTTTTCCGTTGTTATTTTCGTCGAAAGTGCGTAGCGCAAGACTCCAGCTACCAGTTATGTCATCCAGCTGCCGGTATTGGCCCGTTGAAACATTTTGAATCGTGTTGCTGCTAATTTGAATCACTCCCGGCCCGGTGAAACAAAAGGGGATCAGGATGATCGATGCATTTATGAAGAATATTTTTTTCATCTCGAAGATTTAAGGATTGGATGGAGATCAATTTTTTTGTGTAATCGTGTCCTTCTTTAGACTTTGCATTTCTTTTATCAGCAGGTCGATCTGTTGCTGCTGCTTGTCTATTTTCTTGTTTTGATCTTCGATGATCTTTTGTTGTTCCTGTACAGCTTTTACAAGGGGTACAACAAATGCACTGTAGTCGAGACTATATAGGCCGCCGTTTTTTGGATTATGAACACCGCTGAATGAGTAGTTGATAGATTTTGCAGCTTCTTCTACATCTTGTGCAAAGAAGCCTGTCATCTTTATTTTCTCTACATCATATTTTCCTTCCCAATCTTTTTGTGGAGGCATTATGGATTGCTGCTCAGAGTCTCCATTTCTACTTTGTGAAGGCCTGATCAATTCCTGGTTAATTTGTTTTCCATTATTTGCGATCTCATCCTGCTTGCGTATATCAACATGGTAAGTAATAGGTTTCAGGCGTGTAATAAATGCCAGCCCGGGGACATCATCCCTGATATCACTCTTTATTCGTTTATCACTATAGTGAAACCATCCGACTTGTCCACCGATCCATGATACACTGAAGTTGCCAATATTGACTTGATTGCTTAAAGTAGTATTCCAACCTGTGTTGTAACCGATCACAGTGACATTGGAAACATTGTTAGGTAAACCTGATCCTGATAAAAATCCAACACCAGTATTTACCGCTCCTGATATGTTTGAAGACAAAGCGAGTGATCCAAACGCTGAGTTACCATTTCCAAGACCGCCGGTATTATTTAATAAAGCCTGATAACCATATGCACAATTGCCACTACCCCTGGTATTTGCAAACAACGCATTATAACCGGTTGCAGTATTTGTTTCGCCACTTGTATTTTGATATAACGAACGCGCCCCGACAGAAGTATTGAATGAGGCTGTAGTGTTCCTGAGCAAAGCCGAGTAACCGATCGACGTATTGTCATGACCTGATGTATTTTCATAAAGTGAATAAATTCCTACTCCGGAATTGTGATATCCATTGTTGAAATAAAGGGAATAACTGCCAACTCCCGTATTTTCATATCCAGTTGTATTCAAGGCGAGCGCCAACGTACCAAATGCACTATTAAAAGTTCCGGTCGTATTTTGGAATAAGGCATTGCTTCCGAACGCATTGTTTGAGCTCCCCCGGTTATTTTGTAAAGACGAATGTCCATAAGCACTATTACCATCACCATTTACATTTAGTTCCAAAGCTTTGTATCCCGTAGCTGAATTACCCGCGCCATTTATGTTTGCATGTAACGCTCTATGTCCGATAGCTGTATTTTGGCTTCCTGTTGAATTTGAAAAGAGCGTTCGGTGGCCAACTGCAGTATTTGAACTGCCCTCATCATTTTTATTCATTGCCGAGTCGCCAATCGCTACTAAATCCGAACCGATTGTATTTACATTCAATGCCCCACTGCCTATTCCTATATTTCCATTGGCAGTATTGGCTGCACCGGCATTACTTCCCAAAAAAATGCTTTTCGATAAATAACCATGTCGTATATTATTTACTCTCAGCAATAGTGGCTGATCATCAGTTGTGCCCAAAAAATTTGTTGCCGGATTTGTTCCGCTGTTTCCATTGAGCAACCAGCCAACTGTTCCATTTATATTAAATGCACCAAATGTTCCGTCACCTCGCAACACATCACTTGTATTGCCGGAAAATTTTATTCCATACACAACTCCGTTTGCATCGTGTCGCACAAGTCCGGCGCCTCCGACACCATTTAGTGTGTCGAGACGAAAACCTCCGCCAACATGCAATTTATTTTGCGGATTAGCAACACCGACACCAACATTTTGTGAGTTAGTTGCAGTCGCATAAAAAGCAATTGCCAAAAGAAAAAAATATTTTCTCATAAACATGATTTTGGAATGAAAGCAAATGAACTTGTGAGTACAGGCTACAGTGATCAGATGTGGTTAGTTGCGATACCAAAATTGAAATCATTATTAACGGAAGTCAACTACCTGTTTGAGTAGGGGGCCCATCCCGACCTTCCCGATGGGAAGGCCATCAACACACAAAGCCCCGCCTATTATGGCGGTTTCTATATTATTGACTGCAGGGATCAGGAACTTTTTCCCAGGTATTTGAATAAAAGATTCCAGAGTTGATGGGAAACGTTCGATCTAAGTTCCCCCATCGGGGGACAGGGGGCTTTTATACTATATGTTCACTCAGCGCCTTTGCAATTGCTTCTTTTCCGCAGTTCACATGAAGCTTGCTGTAAATGTTTTTTAAATGAAAGCGGGCCGTGTCAAAAGAAATAGAAAGTTCGGCAGCGATCATTTTTGCGCTGTAACCTTTGATGAGGAGTTGTAATACTTCCACTTCTCTTGCAGATAACTGGTATTGCTTGCTTTTACCGTGTTGAAAACTATTCAGCACTTTTCTTGCAATGGAAGGACTCATGGGTGCACCACCTTCGGCAACTTGTTGTATCGCTTCAAACAAATGTGAAGGTGAAGTTTTTTTAAGCAAATATCCATTGGCGCCTGCGCAAAGACACTGAAACAATTTTTCATCGTCTTCAAAAACCGTGTACATGATCACCGCGGTCTGTGGTCTTGCTTCTTTTACCATACGGACACCCTGTATGCCGTTTTGTTCAGGCATATCAATATCCATCAATACTACATCGGGTTGATATACTCTAACGATCGTTCCTGCTTCAAGACAATTATTATAATCACCAACCACTTCGTACCCGTTTGCGTTTTTCAAAAGATAGACCAGTGATTCACGCAGCGCATCATTATCTTCAAATATGGCGATCCGTATTGGCATGGATAAGTAAAATTACATTTGTCAACTTCATCTTTGCCCACTCATTTGGGTAGGCTGATACTTTTCTCAATCTCTCAGGGGAATTTTTATTTCAATATTAGTCCCCAGGTTTTCTTTTGCGCTGATCATGATCTTTCCATTCCATTTTTCAACTCTTGATCTTAAATTCTTCAAACCGTTTCTGTTTGTGACCAGCTCCATATCAAATCCTCTTCCGTCATCTTTTATTTGCATGAGTAAGTGGTTTTGATTTTGGCTCACTTCTATCCAGATATTGTTTGCCCTGGCATGTTTGTGAATATTGTTTAATGCTTCCTTATAAATTAGATAGACATCCCTTCGCTGTTCCATGCTTAATTTTTTGCTGCCGGTGTTTTCATCCAGCTGCAAATGACAATTCGTTTGACTGTTGTCAAATAACTCGGCTGCGTAACGTCTCATGCGGGCTATTGTTTCCTGCAAGGAATCATTGCGGGTATTCACACTCCATATAATATCATCCATTGCCTGGCTTGATGCCTGCACCTCTTCCGAGATCCTTTGTAAAAATGGTTGCGCTTTTTCCGTATCCGAGAGATTCTTGGAGCTTAATTCTGAAAGTATGCTGATATTAGTGAGTGATGAACCGATATCGTCGTGAAGATCTGTTGCAATGTTATTACGGACATTTTGTAACCGCACTAACTGCATGATGCGGTAACGGTATAGGCCATAAAAGAAAATAAGAATGAGACAAATGCTTAGCGCAATAAACCAACCTTGTTTCCAAAATGGAGTTCTGATGGAAAAGGAAAAAGTAGCAGGTATTCCTTCCCGACCGTTCCAACCGAAGGTTTTTACTTCAAATGTATATTCTCCCGGAGAAAGACTTGCATAGGAAGCTTCATGTATATTTTCAGGTTTACTCCATGTTGTATCATTGCTGCCTTTCAATCTATAACTATACAGAATTTGCCGTTCATTGATAAATCCCAGCGCACTGAATTCGAACCTCGCTGTATTCTGATCAGGTTTTAGCGAAACTTTTTCCTGCGGCGAAAAGATGGTCAGCTTGTTTTCAAGCGAACCCAGACTGCCCGATAAGATCGTTGCCTGAATGGCCGGCATTTGATGCAGACCTTCATCCTTGAAATACGCAATGCCGGTATTTGCCTGGCATATCCATTCATCATCACCTGCCGGTATTATTTTTCTTATCTCCGCAAAAAAATTGATCGCCTTGCTGAAATTAAAAACCCGGTAACCCGGGGGTTCATTTACAAGCTTATCGATGCCCAGGTAACTGCCGATGAAAATATCTCCGGAATCAGTTTCTGCAAATGCAGTAGCCCAGTCGGACATAATCCCAAACTGGCGGTTGAATTGTTGTACTTTAAATTTACCACCCGGTATGGGTGTAAGACAAAATGCTCCGCCGTATCTTGTGCCTACCCAGATATTGTTTTTTCTATCAATAAATAATCCTCTTATTTGTTTTTGATTGATTACTGAAGTGAGATCTTGTACATGATAGCTTGTACCCGTATTATCTTTAATCGTGACGCGGAATAGTCCCTCATTCCATGTGCCAAACCAGGCATTTCCATTTTTGTCGAATTCAAGAGTAGTAATGCGGTAGGGGAAAAGTTGTTTTACGGATCTATTTTTTAAAGCAAACAACCCATCGAAACCGCCGAAAAATATCGTTCCATCAAGATGCCGGGCGGCCCGTGAAACTCCAAAGATGGGAGAGTCCAATTTTTCAAAACGAACAATTTCGTCATTTCCGCTGTCAAGCTTGCTGATCCGGCCAGGATAATAAATAAGCAGCGGGCTGCTTCCTTCAATCGGAACGGGGAAATTTGAGCCGCCTGTCAAATCTTTAAATTCCTTTCTTTTCGCATCAAATAGCTGCGGTCCATGCTGTGTTCCTAAAATGAATCTTCTCTTACCCAAATAAAAAACGGATGCGACATCATTTTTGAATTGTCTATTTTCGGTATTGTAAAAAAAGACGGAATTTCTTGCGGCCCATTTAGCGAGTCCTGAAGCGGTTCCGATCCAGAGATTTTTTTCTTTGTCGCGATAAAGCGTATGAATTATCGCGGATGGTAAACCATCTTTTTCGTTATATACCTGGTAATTTTCTCCATCCGAAATATGCACTAGTCCTTTGGAAGTTCCGATCCAAAAGCTTCCGTCATCATCTTCGATCATTGAAGTAACCTGCGCATTGTTCAGCGGAGAAAAATTAAATTCATGCGGCAATGATCGATAAGCAAGTGTAACGTTTTTGCCAGCGTTAAATTCCAGCAGTTTCAAACCACCTGTTGTGCCGGCCCAGATCCTGTTTTTTGAATCTTTGAACAGTGTATGGAAATGCAGGCCTGGATTTTTAATAGTTAGAAGAACAGAAAGATCTTTTTTAAAGACATGAACATAATTATCGACACCATCGCATATTAAAAGAGAGTCGTTAAGTGGAAGCAATCGTCCGAGTGCCGTCCCTGTTTTTTGTTGCGCAGGTGAAACCAATGTATCATTTTTATATTCATAAAAACCACTTGCGTCCGTTGTGATTATCAAACGATCTTTATAAGGCGTTATGATATTGACCGCGCTTGTTGCGATTAACCCCTTTTGAACAGTATTATTTTGAATGATATCAACAGCGCCGTTATTTTCTGCGATCAGCAATTTGCCATTTACTTCGAAAATGGAATTGACCATACTATGTGAGAGATGATTGCTGGTTGTATAATTTGTAAACTTGTAGCCATCATAGCGGCTAAGACCTTCAAATGTACCAAGCCAGATAAACCCTTTGCTATCCTGGTAAATACAACGAACAGGATTTGCTACTAATCCATCCTGTACCGTGTATTTTATAAAGTTTACCTGTTGCCCCTTTGTAATCAAAAACAATACTTGTAAGAAAAGCAGCAATATGATTTTGGCTGGAAACATCTTTCTAAATGTACCAACTATTTTTAACAAGCGCTGCAGGTACGGTTGGAATGGAAGGAATCAATCTATAAAAAAAATGAACCCGGTCGGGGTTCATTTTTATTGATTTAATGAGGATAGGTTACACCGTTCTGCATTTCTTTTTAATAATAGCTCCTTCAGAAGTATAATGCACTTTGCATTTTTCGTTTCCTTTCGTCAACTCAATTTCATAGATCGTGCGGTCACTATTGTATTCCGTTTCCACATCTTTGATTGTGTAACCGCTGTATTGATTCTGAATTAATGTGTTAATGTTGGCCGGCAACTTTGCAGGGTTTGACATTACCACTTCAGAACGAACCCATTTGCCGTCATTGTACCACGCATGGTAGTCGGAACCGTCCATTTTAAATCGTACTTCGTAATCAGTTGCGTCCATACCATAATCCCAGTCAGTAGGAAGTACTTCAACCCTGTCGTCAGGGGTATAACGATACCAAACGACATCAGTTGAACCAGGAAAACGGGTTTGAAAATCCGTGGTCATTTCAGCTTGCGGATCATATTTCATCATATGCCTTTCTTTTTTTCTTGCAACTGTTCCGTTTGCGAGATAATGCACATTCCATTTGGTATCACCTTTAACCAGTTTGACTTCATATAAGTCTTGTTTATTGTCGCGCTCCATATCTACATCTGTTATTCTGAAACCGGGATATTGCGTGTTAATGGCCCTCATTACATCAGCAGGCAGATCAATATTGTCAATGTTTTGGGAAGAACGTATCCAATTCCCGTTATCATACCACGCTATATAATCCGCATCCTGCCAGTTGAAGGTTACATAATAATCTTTCTCATCCAGGCTATAATACCATGCTGTTGGGTCTGCAGGCATCGTTTTATCAGGAGCATACTGGTACCACATCACTTTGTTTGCCTTCGGATATTTAGTCTCGAAGGATGTGCGGATATTTGGAGGAACAATAACTGTGTCAGCGGTTGCACATGAAATAACAGCAGATTTGGTCAGCTCTTTTGATGAACTATTTTCATCGGATGATTGTAATAAATTACTTCCGGCGAGCAATGCCGCGAAAAGTAATATGCTAAATGACTTCATAATTTAAAAGTTTAAACGTAAAGAAATAATTGAGGTTGTTTTTCCACAAATCAAAATCCTGCAGGGATCTCTATAGTTAAGTATTTATTTGTTCACTTAGTTAGCACAAATTTTTATGCCAGAACGAATTTTTGTGTATATCTCCTTGTGTAAAATTTTAATTGATCATTCTTCGTTTGCACATTAAAATTTCTCTTTCTTATCTTGCGGACGTGAGCCG
>DASVAM010000212.1:0-3610 GCA_036376375.1 Chitinophagaceae bacterium | reverse complement strand
AACTAAACCTGTGAACCCACAGGCTTATGCTGAATACATGAAAGGAAGATTTTTAAGTTATGGTTCCACACCGGGGGAGTCGGAAAAAGCATTGTCTCATTTCAGGGAAGCCCTCCGCATTGATCCAAAATATGCTGCGGCGTATGCCGCTATCGCTAATGAAAAAATTGTACAGAGTCTTTTTTCAACAGCTTTACAAAAAGAAATAATCAACGAAGCAAGAACGGCCATTGAAGCTGCCAAAGCATTGGATCCAAACATTCCCGAGATATATACTTCGGAAGGTGCTTTGAAATTCTATTACGATTGGGATTGGAAGGGAGCTGTTGAGTCCTATAAAAAAGCATTGGACCTGGATCCGCGTAATGCTACCATTTATATCAGGTACTCCGCCACCTTAGCTGATGTAGGCAGATACAATGAAGCATTGCCTCTTGCTGATAAAGCCGTAGAACTTGACCCGGTTTCTATTTCCAGTTTGCATAACCTTGGCTGGACAAATTTGGTGGCCGGCAATTTTCAAAAAAGTGCTGATGCATTTCAAAAAGCATTGGATCTACATCCGGCATGGGTTTGGGGCTACATTAAACAAGGCTACGGTTATGTTTACCTGGACCAATATGATAAAGCAATTGCGAATGCAGCAAAAGCCGAGAAGTTATTTCAGGATGGATGGGGCTCTGAATTATTACAGGTAGCACTTGCATTTATTTATACAAAGAGTAATGATAGAACAAATGCAGACAGGGTGATCAACCGGTTTTTAAAATATGCGGCTACAAATAAAGTTGAAGACCCATGGGACCTTTCTTATATCTATTACTTAAAAGGCGATCACCAAAAAGCAAATGAGTGGGAGGAAAAAGCAGTGGCGGAACGATCGCCAAATGCATACCTGATGAACATTACTATCATGTATGATAAAAAATATTTTGAAAGTGACGCACATCAGCAGGTTTTGAAAAAGATGGGATTTGTAAAATAGGTTCTCAGCACCCGTTGGCGTCCGCGCCAACGGACAATGGAGGCGCATCCCGTAAAAAACATCATTTACGCCGTTGTTGGTGTTCGAATAACAAACCCTTTGTTCCATAGTTCATCACACCAACAACTCAATCGTTGCAAGCTCCTATAAGTTGTGTTATTGGTCATGATGACATACAGAATTAAAATGAAATTTGAATCCCGGTAACGACTTGGAAATTGATTTTTTGTAACTTCATCTCTCTACCATTGTAAGCCAAAAGAATTTTTTAAAACCTACTGTTATGAAAAATTCAACAACCTTATTCCTGCTTTTTGTTTTTTTGGTACAATTCGGTTGCACTGAAAACGAAAAGAATTCTTCTCCTTTGCCTGATAGACAAGAAGGGTATATTAATGCCGGTAACGATGTTCGTTTGTTCTACCGTCTTCTTGGCTCAGGTCCGGATACACTTGTTATAATCCATGGCGGGCCCGGACTTACGATGGATTATTTTCTTGAAGACCTTGCACCGCTTGCCGAGCATCATGCATTGCTATTTTATGATCAGCGGGGAACAGGTCGTTCCACTCTTGTCAGCGATTCAATATCACTTACTGCCCAACGTTTTGTTGAAGATGTTGAGGCCATTCGCAAACACTTCAGCATCGGACGTTTCGAATTGCTTGGTCATTCATGGGGCACTGCTATAGCAGCACTCTACGCAATGCAATATCCCCAACATCTCAACCGTATGATCAACGTAGGAGTTCTGCCTTTACAGCAATATCAGCTGATCGATGCTTTTAAGCAAATGGAAGCAAAACGAGACAGCAGCAAATTAAAACGTATGAATGCATTACGTACGGCTCGCCTTGCTGATCCTGCTAATTCAGAACTATGTACAGCTTATTATACTATATGGTTCGAACCTTTCTTTGGGAATAAGAATAAAACAAATCGCAGCAAAGGAGATTTTTGTGCCGGCACATTGGAATCTCGTCGCAACAAGATGTTAAGTGTAGATAAATTCACAATGGCCTCACTTGGACAATGGGACTGGCGATCAACACTGGCCCAGGTGAAGATCCCTACTCTTATTATCCATGGAACAATGGATCCATTGCCTTCAGAAGGTGCGAAGGCATGGGCATCAGTTTTGTCGAATGGTCAGCTTCTCCTGCTTGACGGGGTTGGGCATTTTCCTTATGTTGAAGTACCGGAACAATTCTTTGAAGAGGTTGATAATTTTCTGCGTGAAGACTTATTACTTCTTTCTTCGATAGTTCTTCGCAGCAATAATTTGTAATTGACTTAGCTTTGTCAGGCCATTATGTTATGAAATTTCTTTTATTAATAGTAGCCCTTCTGGAAAACATCTTCATTTATTGTCAAACAGAAGCGTATCCTGTTATCGATATGCATTTACATGCATACACGAAGGATCAACGCTGGACTTATCGAGTACCAAATCCAAGAACTAACAAGCCACTTACGGCAGATAATGCACAAAAGCAATACGACAGTACCTTATGGCAAATGAAGAAATGGAACTATGGAAAGGCAGTGATAAGTGGCGATACAAGTGCGGTGTCGTCGTGGAAAAAACTGCAGCCCAATCTTTTTATTGCCGGTTTGCAGATTGACGGAACAAATCTCCCTGATACAAACTGGCTCAAAGAAATGTTCACCACAAAGAAGATCGAAGTACTTGGAGAAATTGAAGTTCAATATGACGGTATAGCTCCGGATAGCAACATCATGACGCCTTATTTTGCTTTAGCAGAACGGTTTGATATACCTGTGGCCATTCATATGGGCCCGGCATTTCCCGGGGCAGTGCATAGAGGATTTCCGAAATACAGAACAAGGCTTAGCAATCCTTTGTTGTTGGAGAATGTACTTGCAAAGCATCCGCGCCTGCGGATCTACGTGATGCATGGTGGCTGGCCTTTCCAACAAGAAATGCTGGGACTCATGCTCGCATATCCGCAGGTGTATTTCGATTTTGCCGGCATCGGTTGGCAAGCGCCGGTTGAGATCGTTCATGACTATTTGAAAAAATTTATTGATGCTGGATTTGGAAAGAGAATTTTATTTGGCTCCGATCAAATGGTATGGCCGGATGCAATTCCTATTGCAATTGAGAACATTCTGCAGGCAAAATTTTTAAATGAAGAGCAAAAAAAAGATATTTTATACCGAAACGCGGAAAGGTTTCTTAAGATAAAACTTTAGTCATTTTTGGTGTACTGGGTCTTGCTATCATGATGCGCAACACCATTAAACAGATGCTGACACGCCGCAACCACCTTCATAATTATGATTCACTTTCTATATACCACCCGGAAATAGCCTACCTTTCATATCCTTTGATGGTTATTATGATCAGATCAGGAACAGGGATGCTGAAAACTGTATAGAGTAAGCGTTACACCAAAATTTAAAAAGATGCCAACGGTTGTCATTCGTCACAAAGTAGGAAACTTCAATACCTGGTTGCAAGGGCACCAGGATCGTGTTGAATTATTTTCAAAATTTGCGTCAGGTTTCCAGACCTTCCAGGATACGGAAGATCCTAATTCAGTTGTACTGGTTGCCGAAGTTTTTGATCCGGCCGGCATGCAGGCCGTAATGAGTAATCCT
>DASVAM010000206.1:0-5854 GCA_036376375.1 Chitinophagaceae bacterium | reverse complement strand
GACAATATTTTCTACGTCAACGTCCACCTTAAAGGGAATCGACAATTTTTCCCATTGCAAAGCGATCACGCAATATTTTTCTTTATGCTCAATAAATTCATATTTCAAATATTCAACGCTCTTATCCAATGCAACCGGCTTTGCATCCACTCGTAACGCATCATTTTTTGGATCATAAAAAAAACTTCCCCATGCATCTGATTGATTGGAAAAAATGATGGTTACTTTTTCCGGGAATACGGCCATGAATAAACCGTAAGTTCCGGCCTTCATATCTTTTCCTTCTACTTTTACGTCGTGTTCAAAGGTGATGGTGGTATTCTCATTTGCACCGGCACGCCAGGGCATATCATTTCTATTGGTAGCTAAATTTTGAGAAGTAAATCCGTAGGTGACCAAATTCCCATCGCCCCATATTTTTCCTTCCCGTTTATTTACATCCGGCCTCGAATATTTTATCGTGATACCTGTGATCCCAACTTCTTCAGTGATCGTAGCCCTTACGTTACCACCGCTTGGTGGCAGATCCATTTGTGCAATGGAAGTTTGAATGATCAAAAACAGCGGGGTTATTGCAACGGTTATCTTTTTCATGATTGTAGTTTTGGTTTATCTTTTTGGTAGTTGCCTTTTGCCTGGTAGGCTGGTACAACCAGGTTTCCTTAAAGGTCAGGAAAAATTAAGTTGCGGCCATTGCCGTCTATCACGGTAATTGTTCATTTAAAACTGTTTGATTCAAGATCGTCGACCTACCCTATTTGCAATATTGAGCAAAAAGCTTTTCATCAATCTCCAGCGCTTTAAAATGAATATTACTTTTATTGATCGAAGTGGCGATTCCTTTCATGGTAAAATATTTTAAACGATGCTCTGATCGCAGGATGAGACTTCCATTTGCTTTTTCACCATAATAATCCCAATTATATGATGAATGCCGACGGTAAGTACCCGGTGCAAGTTTCAAATCATTGCTGACATAATACTGAAGCCATGAATTCTTCTTTTGTATTTCGAGGATCCTGCAACGATAACCCAATATCTTTTCATCTGTATCGATCAGCTTGTATGAAATTACAGAATCGGTAAAACTCCCATAATCTTCGCATTCATAATTGCCCAAAGAGCCTGAGCGGGATAAAGCTTTATTAAATTGTCCTGAATAATAGTGTTCAATTGTGTCAGCGCCGATAAACTTACCCTGGTAATTGATGGTATCGTACCGGAAAAGGCCCCTGGAGGCCCTTGTGTTTGCCAGTGAATCGGCATTCAGCGAATCACTGCTGTAGGTATACGCGTATTCAATGGTGCCGGTAAAATATTTAGTGCCCGGATTATTGCAGCTTGCAAAAAACAATGCAATGAATATTGATAAAACATTATTCATTTCTTTCTCCTGTATTCAAGATCGTATTCGGGAACCCAGGTAGTGCCGTTATCCTTTGTTATTTCACCTAACTGTCTTAGTTTATCAACACCAAGATCAAAGAAAGTCAGGCGCCGAATTGCTATTGTATCTTTTAAAAAGGGAAAGGGATCGGTGCTAAAAACGATCTTTTTATTCTCGTATTTACCTTTGGTAAATGCCGTTGAATTACCGGTATTATCAACCCAGGTTTGTTGCCACTGCTGTCTTGCTTTGTTCCATGTATTAAAACTTTTACCGGCATATCGTAAGCCCTGCTGAACACCGGCACTTGTCCATTCCTCAAGAATAATACAACTATCAAGGATCAGACTTATCTTACTATCACCTGCTTTTTTTCCATTCACATTATTAAAAACGTCCCAGTCACCGATCCAGAAATCGAATTGACGAAACTCCGGACCGCTGCAAGGCAATTTCTGCGCAAAAGATGCCTGCATTATAAGGCAAAGCAATAACGGGGGAAGTAATTTTTTCATGCAGTAGTTTGATGTAAGACCCAAAACATAATTACCCCGTTGTTTTGCTTATCATGAATTCATTCCTTTCATCACATGTAAAATATACATTATCCATTCCTGGATGTATATTAAGTCTTTGACCCGGAAATAAATAATCAATAACTAATAATCATCATCATCTTAACGCCATAAACCAATAATGGCGCCCATCAGGGTAAGCGCTACTAACAAATAACCACCATTGATAAAAATATACCTGGCGGATCTGTGCTCAAATAATGACACGATCGCCAGCCCGCAGAATGGCCAGAGACCTGAAAGAAACCCGGCAATAGCACCCCATGTGATATCGGTTCTTTGCGCACATTCCTCCGGGCAGGTGGGCGATGAATCGGCCAGGTACATGGCAAGATTGGCAGCCATGATCAATGAAAGCACAAAAGCCCAGCTATAGATCTTCGTCGCATTTCCCTTCTTTACATCATCAACGGTAAAATTATTTTCGGTCATCCATGCCTTGCCAAATAAGGCCGGGCTATACCATACGCCACCTAATACAAATGCCGATATTCCGGCTACCAGAACTGCAAACCAATTAATGTCCATAAAATTTTTTTTAGTAGAAGTTTAAATAATGTTTTATCGAATCTATTTCCTGAAATTTATACCTGCAATACAACACTTACCAACGTGGATAATGAAATGATGAACCCGGTAAAACATCCGATGAACAACCACAACGGGATAGCCGATGTAAATGATATTGGGTTCCGGTTGATACTGATCCCGTTTTTTGGGATCGCTATTCCATTGATCACGGGCATGATCAATCCTTCCAACTTTTCCAACTGGCAGATCAAGCTCAGTTTTCTTTATACAATTGGTATCGCATTCGTGGTATGGCAGGGGAACCGGTATTTGCATTTCTCCTTGCGTAGTTATTTTGACTGGTATAATAAGCCGGTGAAAAAGATCTTCGCGGTATTGCTGGCCATCTTTTTTTATACAATACCTGCGGCAGTACTGATGCTTGTGGGCTGGTATAAGATATTTGACGAGGGAAAAACTGACTGGACCGTTGTTTACACATCAACACTCATCATTCTCATCTGTGTCATCTTCATCACGCATGTGTATGAAACTGTTTTTTTGGTGAAAGAGGCCGAGAGTGAAAAAGTACAAAGAGCACAGATTGAAAAAGCAAAAGCCGAAGCTGAGCTGGAGGCATTGAGGAACCAGGTGGACCCGCATTTTATTTTTAATTCGCTGAATACTCTTTCACATCTTATCGAAGTAAAACCGGAAAAGGCAAAACTCTTCAACGATCACCTGGCGGATGTGTTCAGGTACATTTTGCATAATAAATCAAGGGACCTTGTCATGCTCAGTGAAGAAATGCAATTCCTCAGCGATTACTTTTCATTGCTGAAGATCCGTTTTGAAAATGCCGTGCAACTGGTGAACCATGTAACGCATAAAATGACGGAAGATGTGCTGGTGCCGCCTATTTCGCTCCAGGTATTGATTGAAAATGCAGTCAAGCACAACGAATTTTCCGATACGAATCCATTGCTGATAGAAATAGAGATGACCGGTAATGAACTGGTTGTACGCAATAAGATTCGCAAGAAAACTTTACAAAGAACATCGTCAAAGATCGGTTTACAGAATTTGAATGATCGCTACAAGCTGACCACAAAAAAACCGATCGTTGTAAACGAAGATGAAAACGATTTTACCGTCATCCTCCCATTATTGAAAATTGATTAATATGAGAACGATCATCATTGAAGACGAAAAACCTGCAGCTGAAAAACTGATGAAGTCCATCGGAAAAGCGGATCCCTCGATCGATGTGCTCACCCTTTGCAACAGCATACAACAGGCTGTTGAATGGCTGGAGAAAAATCCAATGCCCGACCTGATCTTTATGGATATCGAATTATCGGATGGCATGTCATTCCGGATATTTGAAAAGGTAAATATCACCTGCCCGGTCATCTTTACCACGGCCTATGACGAATACTGGCAACAGGCTTTTGAGAACAATAGCATTGACTATTTACTAAAACCAATAAAACAGGATAAGCTGGAGGCTGCGCTGGGAAAATATGAACTGCTGAAAAAATATTTTTCGCAACAGCTGCAGCAGTTGCTTGACCCTGAAAAGTCTCAACAGGAAGGCTATAAAAAAAGATTCCTGATCAAAAGGGGCGCTGATTATTTCAGTGTCAAAACAGACGATATCCGTTATTTTTTTGCCACGCATAAGATCGTGTGCCTGGTAGATGACCGTTCACAAAAATTTATTGTTGACCAGTCGTTGAACGAGATAGAAAAGCAGCTGGATCCTTTGCATTTTTACAGGGTAAACAGGAAATACATTGTTCATATCAATGCAATAAAAAAGATCAAGACTTATCCGAAAAGTAAGCTGCAACTGGAGCTGGAGCCGCATAATAATGATGAGATCATCATCAGCCAGGAAAATGTCGCCTCGTTTAAGCAATGGATGGGAAATTGAAGATCAATAATTGATCTCCTTCATTTGTTTTTGCAAATAAAAACATCCTCCTTCATTGTCATCGCTATCCCATTGACCATCTATAAAACTGGTTGTACGGTTAAGATTGCCGTACAGGATCACTTCTGAAGATTTTTTTTCGGCGAGGATACAGGAGATAATGATTGCTGAATCGCCGATGAGTTTGTAAGTGCCGCTTGTTTTAAGACATGCTGCAGTATAATTGCAGAATATTTCCGCTTTGTTTTGAGGATTGATCCTGATCGTGATGGAATTGATCTCAGTTTCTGTTCCGAAATATCCTTTCCATACGCCGCAAACTTTTTCGGTTGAAGGCTCGGAAGTTTTCATGAATGATGAAAACAGAATGGCAATTATAGGTATTAAAAGTTTCAAAGTCCTGACACCTGCCTGCCGCAGGCAGGGATTAGCTACTAATGCTACACAAATCTAATGATTGGGTTCAATGTTCAAAATAGTAAAACAACTAATTGTGTAAGTCTGATAAAAATCATACGGATTATGAGAAAAATTGGAGGTTGATCGCTCCGGCAGTCGGAATGAAAAGTTGAAAGTTGTGGTTGATAAATCCAACTTGAAAAGAACAAATCCCATATTTTTGCAGCCCCACTTTGGGGGATTAGCCCAGTTGGTTGAAGCGTCCCCGGCTATCGGGAAATTCAGCCAGTTTGAATAGTGGTTATTAAACATTATTGGGGATGTAGCTCAGTTGGCTAGAGCATTAGCATGGCATGCTAAGGGTCAGGGGTTCGAGTCCCCTTATCTCCACAGAAAGCATAAAAGGCTCGCAGTTACGCGGGCCTTTTATGCTTTGGGCCGAGTTTCATTCCCGACGGTTTTTCCGGAACCAGGCTAATTAATAACATTAAAATCCGATTAAAATTTGTGAACATTTCATCATCTTCTTGCCCGTCCATTGTTATTCTACGTTGCGACGGGAAAAATCCTAAAAAAAATAGTCATTTTCCTATAGACTGCATGATAAAAACCCGGATAAGATTTGTAGTTTTAATCCCCGCAAAATCCTGTCTATTAAAAACCTAACACTAGCCAATAATCTAAGAAGATCCGTAATTAGATAACCATAAAAAATGTGACATGAAAACTAAACTTTACAAGATCGACTACTTGCTGGATTCACTATTCCGTTTTCGATAGGAATAAGCTTCTTACATACAAGCTACCAACAATTCTGCCGCGGCATTGAAAAATGCTGGCCATCCTTTTCCGGTATCCTTTATTGAAATCCCGTTTACTTTTTTCTGATTGGTGTATTAAGAATTAATAAAAAAGGCTCATTGGAGTAAACAATGATGTACCCTGTAAAACATTCGTTACCCATGAAGCTTTTATAAACAAACAAGTTTATAAAGAAGAAAATTGACTGTTGGAGTAAGAAATAGTGCCTTAGTTAAACCTGAGCCT
>DASVAM010000205.1:0-4722 GCA_036376375.1 Chitinophagaceae bacterium | reverse complement strand
GATAATTATGCAAAAGTTCCCCGTCTCTATAAAACCTATCCTACCGTTCCCATCTATCATCAGGATATGGCGGCCTTAGCTTGTCTTGCACAGGTATTGGGACAAGGAAATAATTCAATCTTATACCAGGAGTTGGTAAAGAAGCAAATTTGCTTACAGGCAGTTGCATTCAGCCAGTTATCAGAATTATCAGGCGAGTTTACCTTCCAGGTTACACCTTATCCCGGCAAATCGCTTTCCTCAATGTATTATGCATTGACAAATGCGCTGGACGTTTTTGAAAAGCGAGGTGTGCTTGATGATGATATAGAAAAATTCAAGGGCGGAATGGAAGCACAACTAATTAATGGGTTGCAAAGCGTTTCCGGTAAAGTGTCACAGTTAGCGCAGTTTCAAACAATGACCGGTAATCCTAACATGATCGGAAAGCTGATTAAATTGTATCAGTCAGTAACAAAAGAAGATGTAATGCGGGTATACGATCAGTATATCAAACTGAGACATCCTGTCGTATTAAGTGTATTGCCAAAAGACCAGGATAAACTGACCACCGCTGAAAACAATTTCGTCATTGACAAAAGCAATTATCAAGCTCCTAATTATGGTTATGAAGGATTGAAATATGTAAAAGCAAAAGATAAGTTTGATCGTAGCAAAATGCCTGGCAGTGGTCCAAACCCTGTTGTCACAGTTCCAAAATTCTGGCGATCAGATATCGGAAATGGCATTCGGGCTATTGGTACGGAAAATACGGAACTTCCAACCGTTACATTGAGTATCAAGATCCCCGGCGGACATTTACTGCAAACGAACAATTTGGATAAAGCCGGGATTGCGGCATTCTTTGCCGATATGATGAATGAGGATACAAAGAATTATAGTGCCGAGCAAATGAGTCGTGAATTACAGAAGCTTGGAAGTTCTATAAATGTATCAAGTAATTTGGATGGAATCACTTTTTCCGTCCAGGCGCTGAAAAAGAATATTGACGCTGCGTTGAAATTGCTCGAAGAAAGAATTTTTAATCCAAAGTTCACGGAAGATGCATTTAGCAGGATCAAGAAACAAACCATTGAAGGATTTAAAATTGCAAAGCAACAACCTTCAACAGTTGCCAGTGCTGTCTTTGCAAAAGTGAATTATGGCGACAAACATATACTTGGTGTAGCGGAAGATGGTGATGAAGAAACCGTCAGGAATTTTACGTTGAAAGATGTGCAACACTATTATGATAATTACATGACCAGCCAGGGTGTAAATGTGGTTGTAGTGGGTGATATCAAAGAAGATGAGATCCTGCCGAAACTGTCTTTCCTTAAGAAATTACCAAACAAAAAGATCGAGATCCCTGCTATACCGGCTGTGAAGCCTGTTGATATGACAAAAGTTTATATGGTGGATGTTCCGAAATCAGCTCAAACAGAATTCCGGGTCGGCTATAATACAGGATTAAAATATGATGCGACCGGCGAATTCTACAGAACAAGATTGATGAATTATGCATTGGGCGGTGGTTTCAATGGTCGTTTGAATATTAATCTTCGTGAAGACAAAGGCTGGACCTATGGTGCCCGCAGCGCATTTACAGCAGATAAATACAGTGGCGAATTTGAATTCAGCGCTGGTATTAAAGGAAGTGCTACGGACAGCGCTTTGAAAGAAGTAATGAGAGAGTTGAAAGATTATACTACCAGCGGCATCACCCAGGATGAAATAACTTTTATGAAAAATTCCCTGGGACAGCGGGATGCATTGAGTTATGAAACAGGGTTTCAGAAAGCAGGATTCATAGGCCAGATCCTTCAGTATGATCTGCCGGCAGATTATGTTGATCAGCAAAATAAGATTCTGGCTAAGATGACCAAAGAAGAAATAGATGCGTTGGCAAAAAAATGGATCGACACCTCTAAAATGAATATTCTTCTGGTAGGTGATAAAGCCAAAACCGAAGAAGGTGTAAAGAAATTAGGTTATCCAATCGTTGAACTCGATGCTGATGGTAAAGTGAAAGGAACAAAAGCATTTTAAAATATTGCCCTGAAAAAACTAAAGAAGAGGCTGTCTCAAATATCTAATGGAACACAACGAACACTAAGAAAACACTAAGTACACTAAGCTGTCAGTACTTGCTTTCAATGCTTTGGTGTTCTTTGTGTGAATCATTGTGACCTTTGTGTCCCTCCTGGTAAGGACTTTTGAGACAGCCTCTTCTTTTTTTATGTATGATCTATGATCTTATATCTCCGGGAGATCATGAATTATCTTCCATCACCATCTAACAGATTACCTAAACCTCCCAGCAAACTTCCTTCTTCCTTACGATTATAAGTTCCATAAGCCATGATCCTGCTTGCAAGACGGCTGATCGGTAATGATTGTATCCAAACTTTTCCGGGGCCACGTAAAGTGGCAAAGAATAAACCTTCTCCGCCAAACAATGTATTCTTTATTCCACCCACAAATTGTATGTCGTAGTCACAACTTGGAGTAAAAGCAACGATACATCCTGTATCAATTTTTAATAACTCGCCTGGTTGCAATTCTCTTTCCATTACATGCCCGCCTGCATGTACAAAAGCCAATCCATCACCTTCCAGTTTCTGCATGATAAAGCCTTCTCCACCGAATAATCCAGTACCGAGTTTTCTCTGAAACTCGATTCCAACGGCCACTCCTTTGGCTGCGCAAAGAAATGAATCTTTCTGGCAGATCATTTTGCCACCAAGTTGTTTGAGATCCATGGGTATTATTTTGCCGGGATAAGGAGAGGCAAACAATACTTTTTTCTTTCCCTGCGACACATTTGTAAATGCGGTCATAAAAAGACTTTCACCGGTAAGCACCCTTTTACCTGCACTCATCAGTTTCCCAAAGAATCCTTTTTCCTGTCCCCTTCCATCGCCGAAAATTGTTTCCATTTGAACTCCCTCATCCATCATCATAAAGCTGCCGGCTTCTGCCACAGCAGTTTCGTTAGGGTCAAGTTCAACTTCTACGCATTGCATTTCTTCGCCGCGTATGAAATAATCTATTTCATGATTGGTTCTTGTGACGGTATTCATTTTCAAAAAAATTTTATCAAAGTTACGGGTAGTAAGATGCCGCTTTCATAATAAATATATAAATGAAAAACCACGCTTTCCTGCGAACCAAATAAATAAAAATATGTTTAGGAATCCGGGAATAGTTCTAACTTAGATAACTGCTTGTTATGAATAGAATTGATGACCTTTCGATTCTAAGTGGCCGAATTGCCGGCGATGATCAGCTTGCCTACCGCCAGCTTTTCCTGTTATTTTATAATAAACTGTCGCGTTTCGTTACTGGCTTTACAAAAAATAAAGAACTAACCGAAGAGATCGTCTCAGATGTATTCATAAATATTTGGCGGCGAAGAAAAAATATTGGAGAAATAAAGAATTTGAAGCTCTACCTCTATGTATCGGCAAAAAATATCACGTTCAATTACCTGAAAAAACTTCACCGGGAGCATTTCACCGACCTTGACTCCGTGGAGATAGAACCGGAGGATCCGTTTGCCGACCCGTCCTTAGCGCTGATCACAAGGGAAATGAATTCAAAACTGAGATCCGCAATAAATGACCTTCCTCCCCGCTGCAAAATGATTTTTACATTAATAAAAGAAGACGGCCTGACTTATAAGCAAACTGCCGGTTTGCTCGATATTTCGGAGAGCACCGTTGAAAACCAACTATCTATAGCTCTTAAAAAGATCAGCAAGGCGATTCGCTTTACTCTCAGGCACAATTAAAAATATTTCAAGTTCTTTTGGGGGAATAGCTGAAAATCGTTGTCCTTAGAATAATGCCTGACCGAAACGACCCAACGCAACACCAATTCTGGAGACTTCTTTCAAAAAAACTCGCAAAAGAAATAACTGCGGAGGAGCTTGCAGAACTTCAGTCTATTTTATTAAGTAATCCGGAGTTGCATCACCAAACGGAAATGCTTGCTGAAATGTGGCAGCAAAAAGCAAAAAATAGCGGTCTTAATAACGAAGCGGCTTATATGCGTCATATTATGAAACATAAAGGCGAATTTTTTGTGGAAGAAATTTTCGAAGAGTCCAATGCGGAAAATTTTTCTGAAGCAGATCCCGGATTTCTGCAAAGGATTTTTTCAAAGAAGAAACTTACACTTTTTTTGTTTTTGGGTTTCTTTCTTCTTGCATCCTGCGCCATTTATTTGTTTACACAAACAAGTGATGCCAAACTACCCCCTGAACAAGCAATAAGTTCAATCGTTACAAAAAACGGCAATCGAAGCAAGGTGGTATTGCCCGATGGCTCACATGTTTGGCTGAATGCCGGCTCAAGCCTTGATTACAATATTTCTGTATTCAATAAAAATTCAAGGGAGGTCACACTAAATGGCGAAGCATATTTTGATGTGACAAAAAATCCGGAGAAACCATTTATCATTCATACAAAAAAAATGGATATAAAGGTGATCGGAACTGCATTTAATATCCGTTCCTATAACGACGAGAAAACTGCTGAAGCTTCACTAATAAAAGGGACGCTCGAAGTAACGCTCAAAGACAGGAATGGTCAAAAAGTTTTACTTAATCCCAACGAAAAGATCAGTATCGCCATGCAGGAAGGTAACGCGGATCTTTCAAAACCTGTAAAAACACCGGCCATTGAATCCAACAAGCCAATTCCTCAGTTTGTGGTGAATGAACTAAAGCCAAGCCCGGTT
>DASVAM010000089.1:0-9325 GCA_036376375.1 Chitinophagaceae bacterium | reverse complement strand
TTTGAGATAAGACAGGCCAATATTGAGAATGCTGCAGCTGTCGCATACGGTGGGAAAAGGTATGTATTGTATAATCCGAATTTTATCAATGCGCTTGACAGGCGTACCGGCAATCAGTGGGCTTCGATCAGTGTATTGGCGCATGAGGTCGGACACCATTTAATGGGTCATACAGTTTCTGGCCAGGGTAGTCAGCCTGCAACCGAACTCGAGGCGGATGAATTTTCAGGTTATGCTTTGCGTAAAATGGGTGCAAGCCTCGCCGATGCACAAGCAACGATGAATCTGATCGCCAGTGAACATGGCTCTGCGACGCATCCGGGAAAAGCAAACCGGCTGGCAGCCATTGAAGATGGTTGGGAGAGTGCCGGTGGACAGGTATCGGGCAGAGATGTTGCGAAAACAGAAAGACCGACAAGACCAGCACAAACTCCTGGTAGAACAACAAGGTATCCAACCAGGACAAGTGAATCAACGGGTTCATCAATCTTACAAGCTGTGATCGGTATACTTGGCCAGGTATTACTCAAGCCAGGTCAGAATAGCGGTTATTATATAACCGATGGTTTGAATGTGCGCAGGATGATCAATAATAACTGGCAGATGGTGGGTAAGCTGTCGAAGCTAAATAATGCAAACTATCCTTTTGCGATCTATGATAACAAGAATAGAAGATTCTTAGTAGACCGCAACGGAAAAATTTTGAATAATAATGGACAGTATCTTGGTATGCTGAAAGCCGTTAATGGATAAGAAAAGAAATAAAAGGTCCCGCCAAAAGCGGGATTCTTTTTTAAAGGTCGCGACCCAATATTACTATCTCAACAAAAATGATTCTTTCGCTAAACGCATTCCGTTGATCTGGATCTCTATTTCATGCTTACCCGGATAAAGAGTGCGGGTTGTCATATACTGGCGCAGCATATGAGATTTTGAAACATTAACTGCTCTATTTTTGGTTAGTTCAAGTTTTGTAAGCTTAAAAACTTTTTTGCTGTTCAGCTTTCCTGCTTTGTTTTGAAAATAAAGGATATAATCGATGACGGCATTCAAGTCCTCCGGTGCCTGTATGGTAAATGAAAATTGAAGTGGCGTATTCATCCGAACTTGCTTGGCAACACGAAATTTTGAAAAGCTAAAATTAGCATTCTGCTCAAAGCCGAGTAGCTTCATAGCGTTTGAATTCCCTTGTTTTACTAAACTGCGAAGAGAGTGCCGGATAATAAATTGCATTTCTTCTGGTGTCTGTTTGTTGAGCTTCCGCCAACCGGTGAGCGTTTCAAGTGCCAGGTCAGGATCAGTTTTTGAAATATCATTAATATGATTGGCTACTGAACGGGTGACATAACGTGTTGTATCCGCAAATAGATTGTTGAGAATTGGAAGCGGATCCGTAATCGCAATGCTGATCTTTTGTGACCAGGGCAATTTAGGTCTGGTTCCTTCGCTACAAAGTCTCCGTACATGGTAATGTGGATCATTTGTCCAGGCAAGAAGTTCTTTCAGTGTTTCCTTCGGAAATGCATTTATAAAATAACGGATCGCATCTTCTGCAGAGAAACGTTGGGTCATTTCATATAATGCTGCCAAAGAGAGTTGTAAACTTTTTTTTGTACAACCATTTCTGGCAACGTATTCTGCGTATGGTGCATAAATAAAATCGCCATAGTCGCCATCCGATAATTCCGGGTTATTCGGAGGAGGAAGTGCTTTTAAAAGGATCTTTACAGCACGGTCATAATCGGCCGGCAGATATTTTTTCAGACATGTTGTGATCCACGAAATACGGGCCTTTAGTTCAAGTACCGGAAATTTATTCACGACCTCATTAACAAACTCCTTTCTTTTAAAGGATGTATGTACACGATGTATTTCATCAGCGATCTTCGCAACCCTGGGTTTATTGAATAGAATGTCTTTAAGTAATATTTTTTGACCCATTTTTTATTTTGTTTTATACAAAGGAGCTGACAGATACAAAGAAACAAAACAAAAAAACACTCACTCCTGAATTTCCTGAGAAAAAATAATAAAGGCTTTCGAACTCCAGAATTAAATTGCCAAAAAATTCAGTTGTAATATGCCCGGATTTCTTGTTATTTGGTTTGCGGCCTTTTATTGGGCTGTATAATAATTCCAACTCTCAACGATTAAATTTCAAATTACCCTGATTAACTTTATTGCTATGAAAAAACAATTGGTATTGTTCCTGTTCTTTATTGGCATCTTTCATCCTGGCTTTTCACAGTCCGGGAAAGTATATGACAATCTTTCGATGCCCAGTAAGATATTAAAGATGGAAAGAAAATATGCGGTTTATCTTCCACCGGGCTATGAAAGTTCAGAACGTTCTTATCCGGTCCTTTATCTTTTGCATGGAGGTGGAGATGACCAGACAGGTTGGGTACAGTTTGGCGAAGTGCTGAATATCGCTGACAAGGCGATCAACGAAGGGAAAAGCACTCCCATGGTCATTATCATGCCCGATGCTAATACCGGCAAGCGGGGGTATACAAACAGCCCTGCGGGTGACTGGCTTTTTGAAGATTTTTTCTTCAGCGAACTCATGCCATTTGTCGAAAAGAAATATCGGATAAAAGGAGAGAAGAGATACCGTGCAGTGAGTGGACTGAGCATGGGAGGTCACGGCAGCTTTATCTATGCCCTTCATCGTCCTGACCTGTTTTCTTCTGCATGTCCGCTCAGCGCATGGTGCGGACCACTGACACTTGATGAAGCAAAGAATAACCTGAAAAGAGATAACCCGGGTATCAGCGACACATTGTCTTCAAAATGGTTTTCAAAATATGCCGTACTTGAGCTCATCAGGGCGGCACCTGACAGCACAAAGAAATCAGTTCGCTGGTATATCGATTGTGGCGATGATGATTTTTTATTTGAAGGAAATTCATTGGCACATATCGCCATGCGAAAAAAAGATATGCCGCATGAATTTCGCATCCGCCAGGGGGGACATACATGGACCTATTGGCGGCAGGCATTGCCTGAAGTCCTGGAGTTTGTTTCGATGGCATTTCATCAATATTGATTTGGGATTTTAATTCCCAAATTATTTTCTTCGCTTTTCTTTTTTTTGCACGCGTCGAAGATGCCGCTTTGCTTACAAAAGAAAAGCGGTTAGAATATTTTTACACCATCGAACGACGTGTTACGGGCACGAAAGAGGGATGATTTGAATAGCGATTTAATAACGAATAAATTCTCGGGCAGCTTCAGCTACTGCCACTTTGGAAAATGTAGATCCAGACTTTACATTTTATCTTTTCCTGAACCGGCAGGATAATCAGTTGACTGTATCGATGGAAGGAGTTAACAACAGATCTGCGATCAAAATATATAACCTGATGGGTAAATTGGTAATGCAGCAACAGTCCCAATGGTAAAGCGATGACACAAAATTGAGATTGAATCTATAGACCTGCCAGGAACGCAAGCAGTTTTTCAAGATCTTCCATTTTATTGAGATCAATATCATTGTCCTTCAAATAGGCATTAAGAGCACGGCTCTGTTTTGAATACTGCCGTAATAAGTTTTTTTTGAGAGCCCAGGTAAATTGGTTGTATTTGTCGCCAAAATAGTACTGCGTTTTTTTGGTCAGCGTTACATCTTCCCTGGGAACAAGGTTGTATTTGCCTCTTTGATCAAATAATGAGCCGTAGCTATCAATGGCAGATGTCGGGCTTTGCATATTATAGGCGCCCGTCTTATTTTTTCCGGAAACCCTAAGTGAATGTTTTACTGCAAGCTTGATTCCGTTGATCTCTCTCACCAGCTTCATATATCCATCGTCGTAATAAAATACATCATTATTAACACGAATAAATTTGACCGTACCGGGGTTGGCAATAGTAAGCGTATCGCCTTTGAAATCGATAAAATGCATTTCATCTAAAAGCTTGTTATAATTCAGCTTCCCTCCCGAACTATCTCCGGATCTATAAAATACTTTACCAAAGATAAATTGTGGATACTGGTATAAGTTGGTTACAGCGATTGATTCATTAACGCTCGTGCCCGCTTTGATGACAATGATGCTATCCTGCGCATACGAGTGACTACAAAAAGCCAGAACAAACACCAGGAACAATCTCATAATATAAAGCAAAACTGATTTACAGTTGGCTGCTGTTGTAAAATTAATAAGAAATGGCTGGTTGGAGAGTGAAAGAATAAAGAAAGGGAGTTAGATTGTTGATGATCTCTATTTAAAAAAACTTATTTTAGAAGGAAATCGCCACCATGCAGCTCATTCAGCAGCCCGCTTATATCATTACAGTTCTTTTGTTGCTGATTGTTTTTTCAGAGTGGCTGGCCACAAAGAAATATTTCAAACATGCCGGCGCTGTTATCATAATTATTGTCGCGGCGGCGATACTTGCCAACCTGAATATCATTCCTTCTTCACACAATTCACCGGCATTGTATGATCGCATTTTTCAATATGCAGCTCCACTGGGAATATTTTTTCTTTTGTTGCAGGTTAAGTTAAAGGATCTCAGGTTCGCAGGGTTGCCAATGCTGGTCATGTTTTTTGTAGGATCTCTCGGGACGATCGCAGGAGTAGTAATCGGGTATTTATTTTTGAGCCCCCAACATCACGGTGTTGACCTGGCATATGGCGTGGCAGGTATGTATACCGGTACTTATATCGGTGGCAGCGCTAACCTGAATGCGATCGCTTTACAGTATGAAGTGAATAAAAACGGTACTTTGTTCGCTGCTGTGAATGCGGTTGATAATATTTTCAGCACACCCTGGATGCTGGCGACAATGATGATGCCCCCTTTGTTACAAAAACTATTTCCGCAGAAAAAATGTATCCCTCCTGAATTAAAAAATATTTCCGAAGAGAAATTAAGAAGTATGCTTCACACTTCGGATGTAAAAATAAATCTAAAAGATATTTCCCTGTTACTTGCTCTTGGCTTCGCTACTTTATTTGTCTCTGGTGAAATAACAAGACTATTTCCCAAAGTTCCTGCGATCGTTGTATTGACAACGATCGCATTGATTTTTGCACAAGTCCCAATTATTCAGAAGTTAAATGGCAGCAAGCTGATGGGAATGTTTTTTGTCATGCTATTTCTTGCGGTGATCGGTGCCTATTGCGATCTGTATGCATTGTTCAACAGTGGCAGCATGGCAATTATTTTACTGGCATGGGTATTTGTTATTCTTGGTGTCCATGCATTGATACTATTAATTGCTGGCAGGCTATTCAAACAGGATTGGGATATTGTTTCAGTTGCCTCCAATGCCAATATCGGTGGCGCCACTTCAGCACCCGTGTGTGCGGCGAGTCTCGGCAGACCTGATCTGCAATTGCCCGGTATTCTGGCCGGTTCTGTTGGTAATGCTGTCGGAACCTACCTTGGCATTTTGGTAGCAGAGCTTTTAAGGTGAGAAATCTCTTTGTCTATAAAAGAAAGACAAAAAACGTAAATAGAATTTAATATACATTTATTTATGGCCACCACCTGCCTTAACTGTGGAACTGAAGTCACCGATAAGTTCTGCCCTCATTGCGGGCAAAAAGCGACCGTTGGTCGATTGACATTTCATCACTTGCTGGAAGAAGCCATCCATTTTTTCACACATATTGAAAAGGGACTTCCCAGGACTACAATGGAGCTTCTCACCAGGCCCGGGTCAATGCAAAAGAATTTTCTTGACGGGAAAAGGAAAACATATCATAAGCCGGTAAGCTTTTTATTGATATGGGTTGCTACATTTTTGCTAATAGAAGGACTTACAAAGAGATTCGGCTATTTTGACAGGGAGACAACTTCTTCCTTTCTTGGAGTAGGACTGGAGGTTGAAGCAATGATACTTAAATACAGGGCACTCATCGAATTACTCATTTTGCCTTTTACCGCCTTGAACGGATGGATATGGCTTTGTTACCCGAAGATCACTTATTTAGAATTTCTTATAACAGGATTTTACAGGTTCAGCGTATTTTATATTTTTTTATCGGTCCAGCTTATTCTTGGTTTGATCTTTGGCTTCAATCCGAATTCCACGGTTTCTCTTTATACAATGGCTATTTTTTTTATGATATGGACAATTTATGTTTTCTACGAACTCTTTAAATTATACCAAATAAAATTTTTGCTTCCTCGTATTATCCTAACCATGCTAAGCGGGTCCTTCATTTATTCCTTTCTCCGGACTATGTTCGGAAAATTATTTTTAGCATGGGGCTTCTGATTTGATTGGGAAATAATAATTCCAATCAATAAGAAAATTTTCCTATGCCTTGTTAAGCAGAAGCTTCTTCGCCTGTTTTTGTGCTTTCAATGCCAGCTCAGTTGCAAGAAAACAATGTTCTTGTGTCATGGCCGTTTCAGTTCTGTTCAAAACATCATTTACCAGCTGCTCACCATACGGAAGATTTACATGGTTGCAATGAATGTATTGTGTTTCTTTTTCATTGACGACAAAAAGATGGTTGCCGCCCTCTCTTCCTCCGATATCAATGTTTTTACGTATCTCTATAAAACCTTCGGTGCCTAAAATAGTTAATCGTCCGTCGCCCCAGCTTTTTAAACCATTTGGAGTAAACCAATCAACCCGTATATATCCGGTTCCACCATTACCGTTGATGGTTACATCACCAAAATCTTCGAATTGCGGAAACTGCGGGTGTGCTACATTCCCAATTTGGGAAGAAACAATTTCTGCTCTTGTTGAACCGGTAAAATATAAGAACTGGTCAAACTGGTGTGAGCCTATATCTGTGATGATGCCACCAAAATAGTTCTTATCAAAGAACCATTGAGGTCTCGTTGGAGTATTCATTCGATGTGGCCCAAGTCCGATCGTTTGTATCACTTTGCCAATTGCACCGGCCTGCACCAACTCACCTGCCTTTACCGTTGCTTTGTTCTCAAACCGCTCACTATACATGATGGAATAGATACGCCCGGTTTGCTTTTGTACACGGCGAACTTCGGCTAACTGCTCTAATGTAGTGATGCCGGGCTTATCTGACATATAATCTTTCCCATGCTGCATAACCCTTATACCCAATGGAGCTCTTTCATTGGGTATGATGGAACTTAATACCAGTTGAACGGATTTGTCTTCCAAGATCTCTTTTTCACTCACTGTTCTTTTAACGTGCGGGTACCTTTTAGAAAATGCTGCTGAAAGATCGTCTTCTTTTGCATAGAATGAAATAAATTGTCCGCCACCCCGCGTTATGGCATCTACCTGCGAATAAATATGATTATGGTTGATACCAATGACCGAGAAATTTATTTTACCAGGGTTTTTCAAGACCTCGTGTTTACCCGTGTTTATCTTTTCTGTATTAGTGCCCAAAAGTCCTTTTGGCAAAATGGTCAAGACGCCGGCTGCTGCGGTTGCTGACTTAATAAAGTTTCTGCGGTTGAATTTTGAGGCTTTCATATTTGTTTTTTAGTATCTGTCAAATTTAAAACTTTGTAATTTCCTCATTCAGGAGGGCAAAATTATCAAGAGCGCGTCTGCGGTTTCTTTCGCAATAAGATTTACCTGTATAAAAACAACAGCCAATTTATCGCCGCCCATTATTTTTGCAGCATGATCACCTATAATCCCAAAGACTGGATTTCTGTTATTTTCCGTTTTCATAAGACAGATACGTTTCGCAAACTTTTTTGGACGATCGTGATGATCGGCTTATATAGCACCCTGGTCGCCATTTTTGAGGTTGAAGTTCTGAATATTTCACAAAATAATTATGTTAGAAACCTGACGCTGCTACATAATCTCCTGGGTTTTGTACTTTCACTTTTACTGGTGTTCCGTACGAACACCGCTTACGACAGATGGTGGGAAGGAAGGAAATTATGGGGATCGCTTGTAAACAATAGCCGAAACCTTTCCATCAAGATAAAGAGCTTTGTGCCCAATGACACTGATACGATCCATTTTTACCGCCGGACCATTCCACTATATGCCGTGATGCTTGCGCGGCATTTGAAAACTGAAAAGACAAGACTGGCGCTGGATGAGAAAGAACACCCTGAACTGAAACATTTAGATGATGAAAAACATGTGCCCAACCAGGTGGCCTTGCTGATGATGCAGCGGGCAAATCGCCTATACCTTGAAAAGAAAATCACTGGTGACCAACTGATCGTATTGAATGGAGAGTTATTATCTTTTACAGATGTCTGCGGAGCCTGCGAACGTATCCGCAATACACCGATCCCTTTTTCCTATAGCGTATTCCTAAAGAAATTTATTTTGATTTACATAATCACCCTGCCGTTTGGTTTTGTTTTCAGTCTTGGCTATTATGTGATCCCTGCTGTGTGCTTTATTTTTTATGCACTGGCCAGCCTGGAATTGATTGCAGAAGAAATTGAAGACCCATTCGGGAAAGATGTTAATGACCTGCCCACAGAAAAAATTGCTTCTAATATCAGGCATCATATTGAAGAGATCTTATAATTCAGGTAGGGTGCGGTTGTTCAATTTCTCAAAAATTTCTTCATTAGACTTGATTGTTAGTAGTTTTCCTAACACCAAGGTAAAATAATATAGATCTTAATTAACGTAATTCAAAGTACCAGTATTACCGGTGCTTTATTATTTACGAAACTGTGGTTAGGGTTTAATGACCTGGATTTAATTTGACTTACAACCCAACATAACTGTAATACCCAATCTGAACTCCAGCATTCTCAGCGATGACGTATAAACCTGCGCTACTGTATGTTCATGAATAGCCTGCGTATTGACATTAATAAATTCTACCTCGAGCGGCTTCCCATCCGGGTCATTCATGCTCTGTGCATCCATAAGATCTTTAGTGTTGATATAATCCATCGTGCCACCGCGAATCGTATTCGCACTGATGTCGATCATTACTTTGGTAGCCCGTTTGTTTTTTGAAAAAATAGATGGGTTTATCTGTAAACCACCACCGGCACTCCAATACATGGTTTTATCGTTAATTATATTTTCTTGTTCAAGCGCTTCGCAACCATCGCTGTCTTCCGGATCGCCAATGAATATGGAACTATAGAAATTATATAACCCTCCCTTTGCATTTATATATGGGATAATAAAATTCTTAGCGCTCAGCAGATCGAATCTTGCCTGGATATTAGCATTAAATGCGTTGCTGCTGTAATCGACAGGCACTACCGCCGTGGTATTAGCATCAAACTGAAAAGTTTGATCGATCCGCTCATGAGCATAGATGCCGATGCCGAATTCAGCCCCTACAGACAAGCTTTTTAGTTTACCGGGAAATTGATATAGTACTCCGTTCTGGAGGCTATGAACCGGTTGTATGTTCTTGCCCAT
>DASVAM010000088.1:0-12602 GCA_036376375.1 Chitinophagaceae bacterium | reverse complement strand
ACTTCCTATCATTTTACGTTACGAAACGGTTCGTTTAATGTTCATTTTTGTTTCAAATCGCCGGAGCATGCGAAAAGTTGCGTTCAGTCTTATACTATTTCTAATTTCTTCATGTATTGTTATTGCGCAAACAGTCGAACGCGGCAGTATGATCGGTAAAATAATTGATGAACAACAAAAACCAATTGAAGGCGTGACAGCAGAATTATTAAGGGCAAAGGATACCTCATTAGTTAAAGTGGCGATCTCAAACAAGTTCGGTATAATTGAATTTGAACAGATTCTTTTTGGTTCCTATTTCATTAGAATTACTTCCGTAACTCATGAAAAGTTTTTTTCGCCAGTAAAGGATCTTTCGGCAAATAATAATGCAATAACCATAAATGACATAATACTTAAGCCCGCAGCAAAAGAATTGCAAACAGTACAAGTCACCGGCCGTAAACCTTTTATTCAGCAAATGACCGACCGGATCGTAGTGAACGTAGAAAACAGTGTGGTCAATGCAGGCAGTTCAGCATTTGATGTATTGGAAAGGTCTCCGGGGATACTGATTGATGGCAATGATAATATAAGTATGCGTGGCAAAGCGGGCGTCACAATCATGATCGATGGTAAGCCAACTCCCATGACGGGGGCAGACCTAGTAAATTATTTGCGCAGTCTTCCCTCCAATGCAATTGAAAGAATTGAACTCATCACCAATCCATCCGCACGTTATGATGCGGCTGGTAATGCAGGGATCATTGATATTCGAATGAAAAAAGACCAACGCTTTGGAACCAATGGTTCTTTTACCGCCGGGTATGGACAAGGAGTTTATCCTAAGGCAAATACGGGGATCAATTTTAATTATAGAAATAAAAAGCTAAACCTATTTGGGGGATATAATTTTAGTTACCGGATGGCCTTGAACCACCTGCTTCTTGATCGTAATTTTTATACCGATGGACAATTCACAGGACAGGATCTAAAAGATAATTATACCAAGATACCGTTGTACCTGAATACAATTCGCTTCGGTGCTGATTTCTATCCTGATAAAAAGACTGTTTATGGGTTTGTCATAAACAGCAACCTGAATACTTTCAAGCCTTACAACAACAATAGTTCCGTGGTGATCGGTAGTAACAAACAACCACTTTATACTTTTAATACACAGACAGAAAACGATAACGAGCATAAGAACATTGCAGTCAATTTCAATTTCAAGCATACTTTCGATTCAACAGGACGTGAAATAACTGCAGATGTCGATTATGCCTATTTTAATACGGATAATTTTTCAAGAGTTTCTACGCAGTATCATAAACTTGACGGCACTCCTATGCAGCCAGATTATATACTGGATGGCTTCCAGGATGGAAATCTTAATCTGGTGACCGCGAAGACGGATTATGTAAAGCCGCTAAAGAAGAAAGCAAAGATTGAAACAGGATTTAAAACAAGTTTTGTTAAAGCTGATAACGATGCTCAATTCTATGATATGAGCAGCGGCGTCCCCGTTGATGATGTAAACAAGACGAATCATTTTTACTATGACGAGAACATAAATGCTGCCTATTTTATTTATAAAAAAGGGTATAAGAAATTTGACCTCCAATTTGGTCTGCGTGCAGAGAATACGAATGTGAAGACAAGACAGGTAAAAGGTGATATTCGATGGGATTCTTCCTATACGCAGCTTTTTCCAAGTGCTTATTTTAATTATGCCATTAAAGAGGATCAGCGGATCGGAGTATCTGTAAGCCGGAGGATCGATCGCCCCAATTATTCACAGCTCAATCCTTTTCTTTTCCTGATCGATGTTACCACCTATGCAACGGGCAATCCTTCTTTGTTACCTCAATTTACATGGGCATATGAATTGAATTATACAGTTAAAAATATCAACCTTACTCTTGGGTATAGCCATACTGTCAAAAATCAAAATATTGCCATTGCAAGATTCAAAGATGTGTTTCCCACCATACCAGCCGAGGATAATGTAACGGTACAAATACCCGTTAACCTTACTTCGTCCGATTATTTTGGCCTGACGGTGGCAGCCCCCATTAAGATCAATACGTGGTGGAATATGATCAATAATGCAAATGTGTATTATAATCATTTTAATGGTACGCTGGGTACTACCACGCTTGACGAAGGAAAACCTGTTGCCGATATTCGCACCAATAATACTTTCACTTTTAAAAAAGGATGGACCGCTGAATTAATTGGAAACTATAATACTGGCGGGCAGTACGGATTTATGGTTACAAGATCACAGTGGGCTGTCGGCGCAGGAGTGCAAAAAGTATTCTGGCAGGGCAAAGGACAATTGCGATTCAATATCACAGATATCTTCTGGACCAACCTGCCAAGAGCAACCATTACTTATGATAATTATATAGAAAAATGGAGAGCCTATCGTGAAACAAGAGTAGCAAACCTGGTGTTCACTTATCGATTCGGGAGCAATAAAGTATTACAGGCACGACGCCGAACGACAGGATCTGAAGAAGAAAGACAAAGAGCCCAATAAAAGTATAGCCAACTTATTTTGTTTTCTCATGTGTAGCCGAGCCGGTATTCTTACCGGCTTTATTTTTTCGTATAGTTTTAAGTACTTGTAAATGGGGCTTGATATGTTTCAAGGTATCATTATGCAGGAATTGTTTCAGGTGTTTGTAAAAATGGCTAAAATCATAATAATTAAAATCGCCGTAATGAAAAGTTTGAGGGTTTAACAGAATTTCATTCACTGCCTTTCGGATCCGTAGTATCTGCAAAGCCTTTTTGCTGTTCGTACCGGTGCAAATCAGAAAATACCGTTGTAATGTGCGGGCAGATATATAGTGCTGCCGTGCCAGTTCATCCATTGATACCTTATAATTGTTCTGTCTTGCAGCATTATCAAAAATGGATGTAACGATACTTACCGGTCGCAATGATCCTTCATATTTGTTCAATTGCTCTTCATAATGTCTGGTCAGCACCTGTACACGTTTTTCAAATGAAAGAGGTGTTTTTATTTTTTCAAGAACGCTGGCGTCTGCCAGATAGCTGAGAGGAAATATGGACCCTTTGTAATCAGAAAAGTCGACTCTTTTTTCAAAGATCACAGGGCTCACTTTGAATTTAATACCAAAAAGGACATTACCTGGCTGATGAAAACATTCGATATAAGAAGGCCTGGGTAAGAAACCATCGGTTTTCATGTTGAACTTTTTATTGTCAACCTGCATTACAAATGGCGTTCCTATATTAATAAGGTAAGTATAACCAAGATTGGGAAACAAAGCATCGCTAAATCCTTTGGGATATTTCCGCCAAAGCTTTTCAAATTTTGTTTGCCAGAAGAAATCAATGAACAAAGACAGTTTTCCCTGCACATGATGCCGATAGTAATTATTCTCAAAATGATCTTTATGTATAAATTCAATGTGCCGCATCGATGAAAGTTAATGCAGTTGATGTGGGAAGCAAAATAAGCAACCTATTTCCATTTAATATTGCAGCCGATGCTTGGTCGCTGTTCGTGTGATACAGGCTTATTGTTTATTAAGCAATCCAGGGCATTACGAATGTCTTTTCCTGTTACAGGTATTTCATTTCCGGGACGGCTGTCATCCAACTGTCCGCGATAAACGAGCCGAAGATCCTTATCGTAAATAAAAAAATCAGGAGTGCAGGCAGCATCATAAGCTCTTGCAACTTCCTGCGATTCGTCATATAAATATGGAAACGGATATTTCAACTGCTGAGCAATCTGTGTCATTAATGCCGGCGCATCATCAGGATGATTTATTACATCATTTGAGCTGATTGCGACAAAGCCAATTCCTTTGTTTTTGTATTTATTGGCCAGTTTAACCAATTCTTCATTTACATGTTTTACAAAAGGACAATGATTACAAATAAACATGATGATGGTCGCTACTTCACCCTTTATGTTTTCAAGAGAAATATCTTTCCCCGAAACCGTATCTGGAAGCGCGAAACCAGGGGCTTTTATGCCCAAATCAACCATTGTTGAAGGGGTTCTTGCCATATTCAAAATTAGTTATGCTGCTTTTCCGGATAAAAGATTTCTTTTTTTCCTGTTTAGATATTTTTCAAAGATCACATCACCCATTGGTTTATTATAAACTTTACTTTCTACCCATGAAATAATATCGAGGTATGCGAATGATCTTGTCTCAAAGCGATTTTTTTCAAGATGTTTTATCTTATCTAGGAATTTTTCCAACTCGGGTTTTATCTTTTTCGGAGAAACATTGAAAGATTGCCTGAGGAAACGAAACATTTCTTCTTCAACCACTGTCAGGTTTTTCATTTTAGCCATATACCGGTAAACAGATTTTATCAGCGATTCAATGATCTGGTCATTTCCCAGTTCATAGTGTGCCATAAGGTGTAAAAGGCGGGCATAGCACTGCAAGTCTATACGAAGATCACTTGAACCATTAATTATTTTTTGCAGATAATCGATAGCCGTTTCGTAGTTGCCGGCACCGAAATAAAGCGTGGCAATTTTATAGTTAAATACAAGTATGCGATGTTGGTCCACAAAGAGTGCATATTCTTCCAGGTTCTTTTCAATTGATGGCACCAATTTCAAGCCTTCCGCAAAACTTCCTTTCATCAGGTGCTGGTTAATTTTGGCAGTATTAATATAAATAGAAGTGTGGGTCCGGAAATTATCATGGCGTTTCGCAATATTTGTCTTGGCGAATGCCTCAAACATAGTGAGCACCGATTCAAATCTTTCGAAATAGCGAAGATCGAAGAACGCATTTAACAGGGTATGTACTCCTTTTATATAATGTCCCGTTTCTACGTCTTTCATGATTGGTTGTTCTTCAAAAAGATCGACCCATTTCTGGCTGTAACGATAGTACATCAGGAAATCCTGGCGAATGAAAGCATACCAGCAATAACTCTGATACAAGTAAAGCTTTTCATAGAATCCATTTACTTGTTGGACATCTGCCGGTAAATAGTTCTTAAAAAATGCATTTAACTCTTTTTCATCCTGGTCATTTCTTGCATGACCATAAAGAACAAACCAACGATATAAAAGCAATGCAAGATTTGAAAGACGCGTTACCCTATCAATATGACCACTGATTTCTAACGCCTCATCCGCCATTGTCTGTGTTTTATCAGTGGTGCTGCGGGTAATATGAAGGGTTTCAATTTTCTTTTCAAGGGAAAGCAATTGTACCAGCGTATTAAACTTTTGATTGGCCCTGGCAAGCTCTTTGGCCCTTTCTAAAATTCGAAGACTGTGAATTTTAAGTCCTTTATTATACAGAATGCGGGCATTATCAAGATGCTCACTCAATTGAAGATCGATATTGTCTGTCGTTTTTAATAAACGAAGGCTTGCCAACAATTGTTTATATAAATGATTCTTTAAATTGGCCAATTGCGTTTTAGAAACACCGGGCAGTCTTTTCAACAGCAGCTTTTCATCATACTCAGGCAACTTGTCCAAAGCATCAAAAAGCTGTATGATCTTAAGATCTTCTTTTGCTGAACTGCGCTTTATATAAAGCTTGAAATGACGTTTTTCCGACTTCTCCAGCGAGTGAACCAATTGAAATAATATATCTGAAAACCGGTTGGACATAATATAATTTTTTTTGGAAACGCTTCGCCAGCAATGAGTTACTTAAATTCTGGCCTGTTTTGAAATAATAAAACAGGGTGCAAAATATTTTCAGTAAGACAAAGCCGCTATATACTTTTGGTCTGCGTCTCTGTTAATTTCATAAGCAGGCCCCGCCCGGCCGGCGGCCGTTCGGACGGGAATCGTTGAGGATAGACAAGCAGAGAGGCCTAAATAGATTTTTATCGATTTTCATATGGCAAGCAATCGTGAGAGGCCAGTCCGTTTCTACGGAAGGGCCTTTTTTGTGTGCGCAATTTACTCTGGAAAATTCAAAGATCTCTTAAAAACTTATTTGGGATTACGATTTTTTAGCAATTGTCATCACATGTGCACTGATCCCAATCATTATTGGATCATTTTCTGTTTGTTTAATATAAACGAGCATTTGTTCTTTCGCAGTTTTATCATTCCATCTTTTGGCAAATTCAGGAACTAACCAGCCAAAACCTTCAACAGCAATCAGATCAAACCCAGAAAATCCTGCAGCAGAAAATTCTTCTTCAATTTCATTTTGTGTATGAAAATGGGCATCGGTAAAATACATTGGATGATTAACCGGGTTGGAATGGTTGCCGTCTTTTAAATCTTGGCTTACTATATTTTCAAAATCAGGATCATCAATAAACCCTTGCCAAAATCCGTCAAACAAAGAAGCGTATCTTGAAATAGTTGCTGCCAACACAATACCATCTTTTTTCAAAACTCTTTTTGCTTCAGCAATCGCTTTTATACGATCTTCCTGTCGTTGCAAATGATATAATGGTCCAAACAATAACACCAAGTCAAATTGTTCATCATCGTACGGAAGTTTTCTTGCATCGCCCAATGAAATAGAAGCAAGTGGTTTATTTTCTGAAATGGAAGTCTTAGTAGCGGCTTCGATATGAAATTCTGCTGCATCAAGTAAATGAACGTTATGTCCCATATCATGAAGCCAAAAAGAATAAGCACCGGTGGCCCCGCCGATATCGGCAATTGTCATCGAAGATTCTAAATATCGGAGAATGATCTCCTGTGTACGGACCTTTTCAAGTTGAAACACATGTTGACCTAAACGGTCAGTTTCCATTTGCGTGCTATTGTAAAAGGTGTTGATCGTATGTGTTGACATATTCTAAAGTTACAAACACTCCAGGATCGTTAGAACATTTAATATTCTTTGATTTCTATAGTATGGGTTAACGGAGATAATATGGTACATACGGTCACTGCAGAAAATGGAATTTCGATAGCGGTGATCTGCAGCCGGGCGCTTCATTTAGTGTCACCTTTAACACAATCGGCCCGCATTATTATCGCAGTAAATATCTGGTGAGATGACAGGGTCAGTTAAATGCGTTACCAAATAAAGTTGTGGCTAAATTACTTTTACCACGGAAGCAACCAATTTTTTCCGTTTTTTTTATTCCCGGGACCTGATAACAATCATTTCTTCCGCTGAGATTCGGCATTTGATTATAATACTTACCGGAGTAACTCTGTAGTTTAAAACTTGCACAATGAACAGGAAAACATCCGGAAACAAATCTGTCTATTTCTTCGGCGGTGGCAAAGCCGATGGAAACGAGTCAATGAAGAATTTATTGGGCGGTAAAGGTGCTAACCTGGCTGAAATGGCTGGCCACCCTAAATTAAAACTGCCCGTACCGCCGGGCTTCACAATCACAACTGAAGTCTGCACCTATTATTACGATCATAAAAAGAATTATCCTAAGGAATTAAAACAGCAGATAGAAGTCGCCCTTGCGAAAATGGAAGATTTAACCGGCAAGAAATTCGGCGATGAAAAAGACCCTCTTCTTGTTTCAGTTCGCTCAGGGGCAAGAAGGTCAATGCCGGGAATGATGGAAACTGTTTTAAATATTGGATTGAATGAAAGAACGATCAATGGATTGATCGAAAAAAGTGGTGATGAGCGTTTTGCCTATGATGCTTACAGGCGATTGATCATGATGTATGCAGATGTAGTTATGGAAAAAGGTGGCGGAATGGATCCCAATAGCTTTCGGGGCAAAAATGCCCGCCTGAACGGCTCAGCCGGGCAGGGAAAAGGGATCCGAAAACTATTAGATGAACAGCTTGAACAAATAAAACATAGCCGGGGCTATAAAAGTGATACCGATCTGACTGTCGGAGAACTGAAAACTCTTGTGAGGGATTATAAAAAAACGGTAAAGAAAGTTTTGGGAACTGAATTTCCCGACGATCCCATGGAACAGCTATGGGGTGGTATCGGAGCGGTATTTAGCAGCTGGAATGGGAAAAGAGCAGTTGAATATCGTCGAATTGAAAAAATTCCGGATGAATGGGGAACCGCTGTTAATGTCCAGGCAATGGTATTTGGAAATATGGGAAATGATAGTTGTACCGGTGTGGCATTTACAAGGAATCCGGGCACTGGTGAGAATAAATTTTATGGTGAATACTTGGTGAATGCCCAGGGAGAAGACGTAGTAGCAGGTATAAGAACACCGGCACCTGTAAATGAGTATTCAAAGAATGCTCAGAGCGAACATTTCATTACGCTGGAAAAACTGATGCCGAAGCAATATAAGGAGCTCTACGGGTATCAAAAGAAGTTGGAAAAACATTATAAGGATATGCAGGATATTGAGTTTACCATTGAAAAAGGAAAGCTTTATATGCTGCAATGCAGGGTTGGAAAAAGAAATGGAGTGGCAGCGGTAAGAATGGCAACTGAGATGCACGATGAAAAATTGATTGATGCAAAAACTGCCGTCATGCGTGTGGCGCCGAATCAACTTGTTGAATTATTACTACCCATGCTTGATCCAAAAGCGGAACAAACAAATACAGTCATTGCAAAAGGATTACCTGCGGGTCCCGGAGGTGCAAAGGGCCGCGTGGTATTTTCTTCAGATGATGCAGTGGAGTGGGCACAGCGCGGCGAAAAAGTAATATTGGTTCGTGAAGAAACTTCACCGGAAGATGTGGATGGCATGCATAAATCACAGGCCATTCTTACCACAAAAGGCGGAATGACATCACACGCGGCATTGGTTGCACGAGGCTGGGGTAAATGTTGCATCGTCGGATGCGGTGATATCGAGATCAATAATGAAACAGGATCATTTGAAACTAAGAATGGAGACGTCATAAAGGAAGGAGATTGGATAACACTCAATGGAACAAAGGGATTGGTTTATAATGGAAGCTTGCCACTTGTGGACATTGATATTGAAAAAAACAGGTCCTATAAAGACCTCATGAAACTTGTCGATAAAATTAAGATACTGGGTGTAAGGGCAAATGCTGAAACACCGGGCGATGCTGCGCAAGGGGCGAAGTTTGGCGCCGAAGGAATTGGTTTATTTCGTACTGAACATATGTTTTACGGAGAGGGCAGCGAACAACCTTTGTTCCTTCTTCGCAAAATGATCGTGAGTAAAACTGAGCAGGAGCGCAGGGCAGCATTGGAAGAATTATATGTATATGTGAAGAAGGATATCAAGGATACTTTGCTGGTAATGAATGGTCATCCTGTTACGATTCGGTTGCTCGATCCTCCTTTGCATGAATTTGTTCCTCATGATAAAGAGAAGCTTCACCAGCTTAGCCAGGAACTTGGTATCCGGTTGAGCGTTTTAAAAAGAAGAGTGCTGGCGTTGCATGAAAATAACCCGATGCTCGGTCATCGCGGAGTAAGACTTGGCGTAAGCTACCCGGAAATAACAGAGATGCAGGTAAGGGCAATCTTCGAGGCAACTGCGGAGATCATCAGGTCTGGTAAAAAAGCATTCCCTGAAATAATGGTGCCCGTTACTTGTACTGTAAATGAGTTATCACACCAGAAAAAAATTGTTGACCGTGTTTATTCCGAGGTATGCGAATCAATGAAGATGGGAAGCATTCCTCACTTGTATGGAACAATGATCGAGATACCACGGGCCGCTTTGAAAGCCGGAAACATGGCACAGGTAGCTGATTTCTTCAGCTTTGGTACTAATGACCTTACTCAAATGAGTTTTGGATTTAGTCGTGACGATATTGGAGGTTTCCTGCCAATCTATCTTGATCAGAAACTGCTGAAGGATGATCCATTTCAAACTATTGACCAGGACGGGGTGGGTGAATTGATAAAAATAGGCACTGAGAGAGGTCGTAATACAAAGCCACATTTGAAAGTTGGTATTTGCGGGGAACACGGTGGCGATCCTGAAAGTGTAAAATTCTGCCACCGTATCGGGATGAATTATGTAAGCTGTTCACCCTTCCGGGTGCCGATCGCAAGATTGGCAGCAGCGCAGGCTGCAGTACAATACCCGGACGTTAAAGTTGCCAATTATGCTCCGGGAAGAAAAAATGGACTTGCTATTAAAGGCCGTGTACAAAAGCGACAACCTGAACTTGTATGATTTCTGTGCAACCCAGTGGATGGTGAATGAGGAAAGTTTTCATCAATGCAAGGCATTAGCCGATAAGTTGGTAGAAGAAAAATTGGTTAAGTATAATGATGGGCAGAAAACGGAGTTAAGAATTACTAATCAGGGCCGCTATTGGTTTATCCATGGCGGCTATTTGATTTATCTTAAACAGGGAGAAAGAAAGAACGGACACCATGATGAAAAAAATAGACACAACCATGAGTTAAAAGAAGAACTCAAGGAAGCAAGATTGAGACTTACCAATTATCGTATCGTCACTTACTGGTGGAGTTTTGCTTTTGCTATAATCAGCTTCTTACTGACTTTATTGAGTCTATATCTGATCCTTTCAAAAAAATAGCATTATTGATCTTCACCTTCTTTTACAACTTTACCGACCGGATCAATGTACATCCATTTCCCACTTTTCATCACTTTGGCTGTTCCTTCTCTGAATCGATCTGCATATCCAAATTGAAACGGCAGCACTAATTTTCCGTCTTTGTTTATGTAACCCCATTGGCCCTTGGAATTACAGACCGGAGCCAGTCCGCTGCTAAAACAACGGGCATTGGTAAAGTTCATTGGAATAACAAGAGCTCCTTCTTCATTAATGAATCCCCAGTTTTCTCCCTTTGATACGGCCGCCATTCCTTCATTGAAAGAATACACTTCGCTGTATTGAGGTCTTACAAACTCATTGCCGGTTGTATCAACAAACCCCCACAAATTGCCTATCATAATACCCGCTCTTCCGTCAACAAAATTCATTCCTTCATCGTATTTCAAAGGAATTACCAATTTTCCATCTTTATTAACATAGCCGTGTTTACCATCTTTTTCTACTAATGATAAACCACAGGCCACTTCATTTACATGAACATATTCCTTTGCCCATTTTTGAGCGATGCTGCTAATACCAAGCATTAGTATGGCAGGTAATGCAAATATCTTTTTCATATCAACTTATTTTGGTTGATAAACTTTTTACACTATCAAGATATTAACAATAAAGGCCGCGGTGTATGACCTTCGGCAGCTAAAGAGTTGATTTTTATGCGGAATTAGGATTCAACCGTACAGATCTTCAACCATTTTCATTTTTTCAAGCCAGCTATCGGTGCGGGTGGTGTCAATGACAACCCCTGATTTGATCAGGTCAAATGAATTTTTGACACCGATAAGCCTATCGAGATGACCAGCGCCTGACGGGTTTGCATTGGTATAATATAACCTTTCCTTAATGCGACCAGGATACAATTGTACCAGCAGCGAAATAATAGTGATTCCAAATGATACCGGGTAAAAAGTCTTTTCATCGGTGATAGCTAATTCAAGGCCGTGGCATTCTTCACCCTTGTATAGACTATCTATTGGTACAAATGTGCAGGGTTTGGTTTTAATACCAAAGATCAATTTGTCAAGTAACTGTGCCTGTAGTTCATCAGCATTAATCCAGGGAGCTCCAAATCGCAAAAAAGGAATTGGGGTTCCTCTTCCTTCGTTTACATTGATACCTTCTAATAAGCCCATACCCGGGTAAACCAGTGCTGTTTCGATGTTTTGTATGGCAGGTGATGTGGGATAGAAATGATTTGATAAATAGTTTCTTGTTAGATTCTTTACCGGAATGATTGCGAGATCAAGGCCATTGATCTTTTCTTTGGAAAAATAAAGCGCCAGTTCGCCTAACGTGCAACAATGTCTTATGGGGATTGCCCATCGTCCGATAAATGATGAACAGTTTGCTTCATCCAGCAGCGGGCCTTCAACCATCGCAGGATCCCTTCCAATGGGATTGGGGCGATCTAATACAATGAACTTCTTTCCGGATGCAGCACACGCTTCCATCACATAGGTCATTGTCCATAAATAAGTATAGAACCGGCAGCCGACATCCGGAATATCAAACAGAACGACATCGACGTCCTTCAGATCGTCTTCGGCCGGCATTAAGCGATCGCTGTATAGACTAATTATTGGCAGATCAGTTTTGATATCGATTGAATGTTCCTGATAAACACCATCTTCACCTTTTACAGAAATGCCATGCTCCGGAGAGAATATCTTTATAAGATTAAATCCTTTTTTTACCAACGCCAACCTGCTCAATATTCTGTCTGAAGTAAAGGCGGCGTTATTTGTTACGATCGCAAACCTTGCATTCTTGTTCACAGCAGGGTCTTCCAAAAAGACATCAATACCGGGAATTACTTGCTGCATAACACTAAGTTCTGAATTTTAAAAGTTAATCATGCTTTTATTCTTACCGATATTGAAATAAGCAAGCAAAACCTTAGTAACAAAAATATATTTAGTAAACACTTACTTATTACATTGTTTCAGGTGTTAAAACAAGTAATAAGGTTTTAATAAGGAGGTCATTTTCTACTAAGGTTACGGCAATGTAATGCGATGCTGACATATTTCTACGTCATCAGGATTCCATAATTTCACCATGAAAACTTTTTTTATGGCAATCCGCATCTTTATTACCGGCGGCACTTTTGATAAGGAATACAATGAACTGAACGGCCAGCTTTATTTTAAGGATACAC
>DASVAM010000183.1:0-4566 GCA_036376375.1 Chitinophagaceae bacterium | reverse complement strand
GCACTTGCTCTCACGGCTCCACTGCTTGCAACAAGACGGTAAGCAGCACCAATGACATTGTAAAGGTCATGGTGAGCTAACTGATAGCTTTCAGCCGGTCGGAATGACAAACAACCTCTCCTAAATAGGCAAATTTTTTTTAAAACTCCTCCTGCATACGATTTACCCATTTGAGCTAAAGCATGCAACGCTTATTCCTCCTTTCATGACGATAGTCTCTTTAACGAATGATGAGTGTCATCGTAATGACGCGATGGGTTTGTTAACTTTCATGAGGTAAATTATAGTCAACGGAGTTTTATTTATTAACCTCAAAAAAGATTTATATGGATACTCAAGTGCTGGAGCCCGTAAGGCTCCCCAAGATAAAAGAAACCAAAATGATGAAAGCACTGGTGTACGGCGGACCTGGTAAAAAAGAATGGAAAGAAGTGCCCGCTCCCCAGCTCATCGCTCCAACCGATGCAATAGTGAAGGTGCTGAAGACCACAATTTGCGGTACTGATCTGCACATACTGAAAGGCGATGTACCGGCCGTTACCGAAGGCAGAATACTGGGCCATGAAGGTGTGGGCATTATTGAAGAAACGGGAACTGGTGTCAATAATTTCAAGAAAGGTGATCATGTGTTGATATCCTGCATCACTTCTTGCGGCAAATGCGAGTATTGCAAAAAACAGATGTATTCGCATTGCGAAGATGGCGGCTGGATCCTGGGCCACCTGATCAATGGCACGCAAGCTGAGTATGTACGTATTCCTCATGCTGATAACAGCCTTTATCCGATTCCGGCCGGCGCTAATGAAGAGGCATTGGTAATGCTTAGTGATATTCTTCCAACCGGTCATGAAATTGGAGTGTTAAATGGTGCTGTAAAACCGGGGGACACCGTTGCGATTGTAGGCGCCGGCCCTATCGGCATGTCTGTGCTGCTTACCGCGCAATTTTATTCGCCATCCCGCATCATTATGATCGATGTTGATGAAAATCGTCTTGACGTTGCTAAGAAGTTTGGTGCGACTAACGTAATTAATCCTGTTAAGGAAGATGTCGGCAAAATCATTGCAGGGCTAACTAAGGATGGTGTCGATGTGGCCGTCGAAGCTGTTGGTATTCCGCAAACTTTCGATGTTTGCCAGAATATCATAAAGCCCGGTGGACATATTGCTAATGTGGGTGTACATGGTAAACCTGTGGAACTGCAACTTCAGAAACTTTGGATCCAGAACATCACCATCACAACCGGATTGGTGAATACCAATACTACACCTATGTTGCTGAAAACAGTACAAAGTGAAAGATTACAACCGGAAAAACTGATCACACACCGGTTTACTTTTAACGAGGTAATGAAAGCTTACGAGGTATTCGGCAATGCGGCCAAAGAGAAGGCAATAAAAGTACTTATCAGTAACGAATAAACGCTGTCACGGAGTTATTGTCTGCCTGGGTGTTTTTAAAATAAACACCTCAGCGGACAATTTTTTCTTTGATGTATTTGAGGATTAAGCTGAATTGGTTGTTGGTGTCTAGATGCCAAAATCTGGTTCCCATTCAATAATCGAACACCAAACTTTAACGGCGCAAATATTCTCTAATGAAGAGACAAACAGAAGTCTTTCACGATTTTATTGAATTGAGCCGCGGCTTCAAGATTACTAACGTGGCCGGCTCCTTTAATGATCTCAAGCTTTGCACCAGAAATCGCCTCCTGCATCTGATGTGCTATGCTGATGGGAGATCTCTTATCTTGGTCTCCCCAAATTAAAAGAGTTGGTACTCTGATGGTCGGAAGGATGTTACGCGTATCAATGTTTGAAGCGATAGCCATCAGCCGAAAACCGGAAGGATGGAAATCAGCCATAATTTTTGCCAATTTATTTTGAACTTCCGGTATTGGAGAATCGCTGAACATCCCTGCTAAGTACTTTGGTACCATTTCACTTGCCGGTAGTGAGGCGTCACGAAGGCAAGCTGCCAATCGCTCTTCAGCAATAGATTCAGGTAGCGAACCCTTCCATCCTGCGTATGTATCGGCAAGTATAAGTGATGATACCTGGTCAGAATGGCGATGGTAAAATTCCTGAGCAAGGATACCTCCCCATGAAAGCCCGACAATGTGTGCTTTTTTGACGCCGGTTGAGTCCAATAGTCCAGCAAGACAGTCCGCCCAGTCGCTTAGTCTGAATGCATCCGGGGGATCAGATGATTGGCCTGCACCTGGAGCGTCCCATGCAATGACCGTGAAGTTTTTTGACAAGGTATCGATTTGCAATTCCCACATCCGTGCGTCGACAGTGAATCCATGTAGTAGTACCAATACAGGGCCTTTTCCTGCTCGTGTATATGCTACAGAAAGATCATCAATTCTTATGTGAAGCATAGTTTTGTCGGTTTCCTGAGCGCTGCCATTAATAATCATAAAGACCAGAACGATAATTTTTCCGACAGAAATAAGAAACATCCGGGAACTTGGTATTGTCAACGTGGTTGCAATAGTTTTCATAACAAATGGCCTGTGGTCATATTCGTCTGATGTTCTCACCGCCATAACATAACAGCCCACACATAAATTATGCCGTTATAAAACAAAACTCAAAAATGTATTGTTGAATAGAATTAATGAACGTATAAGTCCCGATAGTTATCGGGCGCGACGCTACGAATGCTCAATAAGTTGTAATTAAGCTGGCCAAATAAAAAATAACTCATCACTCACAACTCGTCACTTCTTCAATAATGCCATCTGACAAACGCTTCCATAGCGGCATAATGAGTAAGGCCAAGATCAGCATAAAGGTCTGCCGTGTTCGCATTACGTTCTTCGGCACGTTGCCAGAATTCTCTTGAATCACTTCCCTGGAATGGTACCATATCTTTTTGCGACTGGTGTATAAAAATCCCAAAACGTTTTTTCATTACCTGGTCGGGACTCATTGGTATGGCCATTTCAATCTCTTCAATATTCCATTCCTGCCATGCGCCTTTGTATAACCAAAGCCAGCAATCATTGATCCAGGGATCACCGGCATCTTTAATGCGTTTAAGAGCCTCCAGAACTGCATTGAAACACACGATATGTGTGCCATGAGGATCAGCAAAATCACCTGCGCAATAAACCTGCTGCGGTTTTATTTCACGAAGCAGTTCGATCGTGATCTTCACATCCTTTTCACTCATGGGCTTTTTTTCGATCGAGCCTGTTTCATAAAAGGGAAGGTTTTGAAAATGTATGTTCTCCTCTTTTATGCCGACATAACGACAGGTCGCTTTTGCCTCACATCTTCTAATCAGGCCTTTGATGGCACGAATGGCAGGTGTATCCGTTTGGTTTGCTTTTTTACGGGCAATAAATCTTCTTGCATCATCCAGTATCTTTCCTGATGTCTTTGTATCAATACCGGCGATCTCTTCAAAACCCACGGCGAAATCAAGGAATCGTGTAACGAATTCATCAGTGACAGCAATATTGCCCGAGGTTTGATAGGCAACATGTACATCATGTCCCTGGTCATGCAATCGCTGGAACGTACCGCCCATGCTAATGATATCATCGTCCGGGTGGGGAGAAAATATGATAACACGTTTTGGGTATGGCTCGCTGCGTTCAGGATGGGTTGGTAAATGCACATTTGGTTTACCACCGGGCCAACCTGTGATCGAATCACGCAGCATATAATAGACTTTGAGGTTTATCTCATAGGCATCGCCTTCTTCAACCAGCAGATCACTCAAACCGTATTCATTGTAATCAGAATTGGTTAAACTTAAAACAGGCTTTTTTAATTTAAGCGCCATGTTCACCACCGCTTTTTTGATCATCTTTGGTGTCCAGTCACAGTCGCCGGTAAGCCATGGTGATTTAAATCTTGTAAGTTCCGATGCCGCCGCTTCATCAACAATGAATGTTACATCATCATGAGTCTGCAGTAAGGAAGCAGGCACATGGTCAGTGTGATCTTCTTCAACCGACTTCTTTATTACAGCAGCTTTTGAAGGACCCCATGCCATTAGAATGATCTTTTTTGCTTTTAATATTTCTCCGATACCCATTGTAATTGCCAGGCGTGGAACTTCAGAAATGTTTGCAAACTCATACGCATTGGCAATTCGTGTTGAATTATCGAGACTGATCAATCGGGTTTTAGAATGAATACTTGAGCCGGGTTCGTTGAATCCAATATGGCCATTGTTTCCGATACCCAATATCTGCAGGTCAATACCGCCTGCATCTTCTATCATTTTTTCATATTGGCGGCAATGTTCTTTAATGTCCTCCTTTTTTATTTCTCCATTGGGTATATGAGTATTCTTTGGATCAATATCAATGTGATTAAATAAATTCACCTTCATAAACCGGTGATAGCTTTGCAAAGCATCATTGCTAATGGGGTAGTATTGGTCAAGATTAAAAGTAATAACATTCTTAAAGCTCAGTTTTTCTTCCTTATGCATTCGTACCAGCTCAGCATATAAAGTTTTTGGAGTAGAGCCCGTCGCCAGGCCAAGTACACATTTCTCTTTTTTCTTTTGTTTTTCACGAATGAAGTCGGCGATTTGTTTTGC
>DASVAM010000470.1:0-11968 GCA_036376375.1 Chitinophagaceae bacterium | reverse complement strand
GTGATCTTCTTTCTATATTTTCTTTTCCATTTTGAGAACTTTGACCAAAGCCATCCTTTGGTGAGGTATGCGTGAATGATCGGATTCACTACCACGGTAAGATTATTATGCTGATGAGTAAATAAGTAGCTTAAGTTCTTTTCGATCTCATCTTCAAGAATGATAGTTGAAGAGATTTTGCCGGTGCCGCTGCAACTTGGACAGACTTCCTGGGTGTTAATGTTCATCTCTGGCTTCATCCGCTGACGGGTAATCTGCATTAAACCGAATTTGGAAATTGGCAGCACAGCATGCTTGGCCCTGTCCGGCAACATGAATCTTTCCATTGCTTCCATGAGTTTCTTTTTATTCTCAGGAAGTTTCATATCAATAAAATCAACAACGATTATTCCTCCAATATCTCTCAACCTTAATTGCCGTGCTATTTCATCTGCGGCTTCAAGGTTTGTTTCCAGCGCATTTTGCTCCTGGTTATTACTTACACTTTTATAGCCGCTGTTTACATCGATAACATGCAAGGCTTCTGTGTGCTCAATAATAAGATAGGCGCCACTGTTAAGGTTCACCGTTTTGCCAAAGGAAGCTTTGACCTGTTTTGTAATACCAAACGAATCAAAAATGGGTGACCCGTTTTGATAAAAAGAAACGATATCTGCTTTTTCCGGTGCAATGCGTTGTATGTACGACCTCGCGTCCTGGAAAATATTTCGATCATTAACAACGATCTTATTGAAATCTTCATTTAACAGATCACGTAAGATGCTCGTGGTCTTTGTTTGTTCACTCAGTATTTTAGCAGGAGCTGCAGCATTTCGAAGGTTCGTTTGAATCGCTTTCCATGTTTCCACCAGCTCTGAAAGGTCTTCATGGAGCTCGGCCGTTTTTTTACCTTCCGCTGCGGTCCTTACGATCACACCAAAATTTTTTGGTTTAATTGCTTCTACTATTTTTTGCAGGCGTTTTCTTTCTTCGGAAGAATGAATTTTTCTGGAAACAGCAACGATATTGTTAAATGGAGTAATAACGACAAACCGTCCCGGTAATGAGATCTCGCAACTTAATCTGGGTCCTTTGGCGGCAATTGGTTCTTTCAGTATCTGAACCAGGATATTTGGCTTACCGCCAAGAACTTCATTTATCTTACCGGTTTTGATTATTTCCGGCTCATTTTCAAAATTGCCGAAATCAGCGAGCTCTTTTTGATTGATGGAAAATTGAGTAAACTTCAGTAAGGATTTTGCATACGGACTCAGATCAGTGTAGTGAAGAAAAGCATCCTTTTCAAACCCAACATCTACAAAAGCGGCATTCAGACCGGGGATCAGTTTCTTTACTTTTCCCAGGTATAAGTCGCCAACCGCAAAACGGGCATCGCTTTTTTCATTATGAAGCTCTACCAGTTTTTTATCTTCAAGCAGGGCGATCTCAACACCCTGCGGCGCAGCATTTATGATCAGTTCTTTGTTCAAAGCTTTATGGCTTTTACTCTGCCATTTGCCGGTAATTACTGTTTGTCTGTCAGACCGTGATAGACCTGTTTAATGGTTGAATGGATGATTCAGGAAAAATTGATGGGGTAAATTGATCCGAAACGGGCAGCAACCAGTTGACTGAAAAAGTTCGAGGGTTCAGAAGTTTAATAGTTCAATGTTTTGGAGTTGCGACCAACTTTTGAACTCACTGAACTCTTAAACTTTTGAACTTTATTTATTCTTTTTCTTATGACGATTCTTTCTCAGTCTTTTTTTACGCTTATGCGTCGCCATTTTATGGCGTTTTCTTTTCTTACCAGAAGGCATACTTCAGAATTTTTTAAATTAATTTATTAATAAGGTTGTTTTTTAATCTCTAAGGAGTCCTTTCGGACAATTCATCTATTCGTTTTTCCAATGCAGCTTTCATATTTGGATTAGTAGCCAGCGGCAGTGCATTCGAATACCATTTGATTGCATTGGCCTTATCCGCTTTTCGTTCGTAAACCTCTGCTAACATCAAGATAGCTTCGAGATTTTGGGGTTTCAAGGTCGCAACTTTTACAAAACGATCAATTGCTTTGTCGTATTGTCCCGAAATAAGTGACCCATGACCTAATACGAGTTGAGCAAATATATTAGTGCTATCTCTTTCAACCACTTGTCTCACTTTGAGAATCCCCTCCATAGGGTTATCGGCAATGTTTCCGAAAATATAACAGGCGCCTAATCCAACAATCGTTGAATCATTTTTATCGTTAATTCTCAAAGATCTTTCAAATAAGTCTTTTGCCTGTAAAGCTTTCCATTTTTTTAACCGATCGTTTTCCTCGTTCCTGAGATTCTCCAAAAACAAATGGGCAGCAAAGGTGAGTGATTTTTCCGAATTTTCCAATCTTGCGGCTTCCGACTCATACCAGGCATAAGGCTCAAATATCCTTGCAGAATCCTTCCAAAAATGGGCTAATTGATGGTATACCTCAAGTTTTTGTTTTTTTACATCACCCCTGATAACGGATTGTTCAAGATCATTCATCCACTTTATTTGAGCGGGACTCAACGTTTCTCGCACATGAAAAAGGATAGAATCAGTAGTAATTTCATTTGGGCCGGACGTTTGACTATTCTTTGGGATCTCACCTTTGTATGGACCTGTTCTCCCATAGTAGAATAGTGCCGCAACTACCAATACACCAATCACAATAGTGAGCCACTGTGCTTTATTCACCAATAAAATTTAGGGCTGCAAGTTAACCGAACGAGGCGAGATTGTAGCCGATTAAATAAAAATTAGGCAGGATCAATCGTCCGCATCTTCACCCGGACCTTCATCTGGTTTTACGGTTACCAGTTTCTTGACTTCTGCAACGAATTCTTTAGCAGGCTTGAAAGCCGGGATATAGTGTTCAGGAATGTGAACAGCAATGTTCTTCTTGATGTTCCTTCCAATTTTAGCAGCTCTTTTTTTCGTTATGAAACTGCCGAAGCCGCGAACATAAATATTTTCACCTCCGGCCAGGGTATCTTTTACCTCTTTGAACATAGTTTCAAGAGTAACAAGTACATCCACTTTGGGTATACCTGTTTTTTCAGATATCTTGTTAACGAGGTCAGCTTTTCTCATTTAATAAAGATTTAGCAGTTATTTTGCTCTAATGTAGGACAAAATATGGTGATTGTCAAAGGGATAGGCAATTTTTTTTTAACCCATGACTTTAAATAAAGAACTTTTATCAAAATTTCCGTCTTTATTGTTACGCTGGAACAGCCAACACAACAGAAGGAAAATGCCATGGAAGGGTGAAAAAGATCCCTACAAAATATGGCTAAGCGAGATCATTCTTCAGCAAACAAGAGTGGAACAGGGACTAAAGTACTACGAGAAGTTTGTTTCCTTATATCCTGACGTAACCAGGTTAGCCGCGGCAAATGATGAAAAAATCTATAAGCTTTGGGAGGGATTGGGATACTACACGCGCTGCAAAAATCTCATTGAGACAGCAAGGTTCATTTCAAAAAAATTAAATGGCAACTTCCCTGACCAGTTTGAAGAAATTATCTCTTTGAAAGGCATTGGGAATTATACTGCCTCTGCCATCGCTTCTTTCGCGTACAACCTTCCTCATGCTGTTGTTGACGGCAATGTGTATCGCGTACTTTCAAGGGTCTTTGGTATCAGGAAACCGACCGACACGCCAAAAGGCAAAAAATTTTTTTCACAACTTGCTGATGAGTTATTGGACAAAAAATCCCCGGGTATCTATAACCAGGCATTAATGGATTTTGGCGCTGTCATCTGCAAACCGCAAAATCCGCTTTGCAATAACTGTGTATTAAGAGATCATTGTTTCGCTTTTAAAAATGATCTTGTAAATATGCTTCCCGTAAAGGAGAAAAAAATTATTATCAGGAATCGATGGTTCAATTATCTCATGATCGAATTTGGCGGAAAGATCTACATACGAAAAAGAACTGCCAATGATATCTGGAGGAATCTTCATGAGTTCGCTTTAATGGAGACTGGCAAAAGGATGCCAGTCAGTAAGATTTTGACAAAGGCCGAGCAAGACGGCATTTTAAAAAGAGATTTTTATAAAGTAGTATCGGTTTCTCCACTATATTCTCAGCAATTGTCACATCAGAGGATCCGGGGCAGGTTTATAAAAATAGTTCTGAAAAAAGAACTTATTATTCCCGGGTTTAAACGGGTTCGAAAACAAAGCGTTTCCCATTACGCATTTCCCAAATTCATTAATGCATATTTGGAAGGTGGACGTTCGTGATCACGTTATAAAAAATTTCATTTTTACCGATAAAAAAAATTAATTTTAAAGAGCATTGAACTCTATAGAAGAATTTTAATAACGAAAACTTATCACTATGAGAGGCGTAAACAGGGTCATGCTCATTGGCAATCTTGGAAAAGATCCCGACGTTCAGGTACTGGAAGGCAATATCGCCGTAGCAAAATTTCCCCTCGCAACAACAGAAACTTTTAAAGACCGTGGAGGTAAATTGGTCTCGCAAACCGAATGGCATACAGTGGTCTTATGGCGCGGACTGGCGGAGCTGGCGCAAAAATATCTTCATAAAGGAAGCCTGGTTTATATCGAAGGGCGACTGCGCACCCGTAACTGGGACGATAAAGAAGGGCATCGCAAATTCGCAACCGAAGTGGTTGGCGATAATCTTATAATGCTCGACAAAAGAACAGATGGCGCCCCACATGCAGATACTGGTCATGGAGAGAATTTGGGAAGTCACGAGGTTCCCCCTGCTGATAGCGAAACCTCGCAGGATTTACCTTATTAATTAATCTATTGAAAACTTTACTTTTGTGGCAATATCCGCAGGCAGGTGAATACCTGCCTGCGTGACTATGATTAATCACCAAAAACACTTGCATTGGATTATCATTCGGTTATTACCTCTTTTATTGATAATCTTCTTTTTACACTTCTTGCTGTTAAAGCTGATGGAACAATTATTCTTGGGGCTTTATTATTTGCATTAATGACATTGTCGTTTTTTATAGCAGCTGGTGAAGTTGCCTTGTTTTCATTGCATAGCAAAGACATCAATATGCTGAAAACAAAACAGCATTCTTCTGCCCGGCGCATTGTGGATCTGTTGGATGAGCCTAAGGAGGTTTATACATCTTTATTGATCGCGGGCACTTTTTTCAATATCTGCATTATCGTGCTTTCGAATTTTCTTATTAATGAGTTATTGCATTTAGGCACCGCACTGGTCAGCCTGGGGAATTTCGCTTATATAGCGGAATTAGTGATAAAGGTTTTCATGATCGCTTTTATCCTCGTGTTCTTTTGTCGCATATTACCAAAAGTGTGGGCTACCCAGAACAATCTGCGGGTGGCATATGATTGCTCCTATGTTATCGAAGGGATTCATCTTTTGCTGGTACGTATAAGCCGTAGAATGGTAGCCATTGCGGATGTGATCGGTAAGAGACTTGGCGCAACAAAAAGCCGCACAGCCAGTTTGCAGGAACTGGATGAAGCAATTGATGTGACCACCGATGAAGAAACAACGCTTGAAGAAAAAAATATTTTAAAAGGAATCGTAAAATTCGGGAACATTTCTGTTAAGCAGGTGATGCGTACGCGCCTTGATGTAAGTGGAATTGAATACAATATTTCTTTGCACGATCTTTTTAAAAAAGTGGAAGAACTTCACTACTCAAGATTGCCCGTTTATAAATCAAGTCTTGACGAAGTGGTGGGTATTCTGAATACAAAAGACCTGCAGGCGCATTTGCAACAGCCGGAAGATTTCGATTGGCACGTCCTGTTGCGTCAGCCATTTTTTGTTCCTGAAACTAAATTGATAGAAGATCTGCTCAAAGATTTTCAGAGCAAACGAATTCATTTTGCCGTTGTGGTTGATGAGTTCGGTGGTACAAGCGGTATCGTTACGATGGAAGATATTTTAGAGGAGATCATAGGGGAAATAAAAGATGAGTTTGACGAAGAAGAGGGAAACATCAGGAAACTGGATGAGAGCAATTTCATTTTTGAAGGTAAAACAACTATAAATGATGCGTGCAAGGCAATGAAGATACCACAGGATACGTTTGACCCGGTGAAAGGGGATAGCGAATCAATGGCTGGTCTTGTATTAGAATTATCAGGAGAATTTCCTACAACGAACACGGTCGTCACCACCGGCGATTTTGAGTTTACTGTAATGGAAGCGTACAAAAACCGGATTATGGAGATTAAAGTAACCATTAAACGTGACCTGGATTAATGAAAACAGCTTCTTATTTTTTTCTTGCAACAATACTCGGTCTTTTAATCGTGTCCTGTAACACCAATTATACAGTTAATAAAAAAAGGGGCTATTATAAAATTCATTTTCCTGAAAAAAAATATCGACTCTTTGATCAGCCCGGTTATCCTTATTCTTTTGAGTACCCCGTTTATGCTACTATAATAAAGGACAGCACTTTTTTTGATAATAAACCGGAGAATGATTGGTGGATCAATATCGATTTTCCCCAATTCAATGGACGGGTTTTTGTTAGTTACAAAGAAATCGGTAAGCATAAATTTGATTCATTGATCAACGACGCTTTTACAATGAGCTATAAACAACACGTTCAAAAAGCATCCTCGATTGAGCCCCGGCCTTTTCGCACGCCCAACAATGTCGATGGTATTTATTTCACCCTTGAAGGAAATACAGCAACCGCCAACCAATTTTTTTTGACGGATTCCGTCAAACATTTTTTGCGCGGCGCATTGTATTTTGACGCCACCCCAAATGAAGATTCTCTTTCGGTTGTAAATGATTTTCTAAAAAAAGATCTGCAATACCTTATCAATACATTGAAGTGGAAGTAAAATAGCCAATCCTGCCTGAATTATAATTTACACTCTCGCGTCCGTTTATTAATTTGGTAATCCAAACTGACTGATATGAGAATTCATAAAGTAGCCCTGTTGCTAATAGGTATTGTTTTATCGGTAACCAAACTATTTCCCCAGCAAGCTGCCGCCGTAGATTCTATTAAATCTTCGCTTGCAGGAGCAAAGACACCCGAGGAAAAAGTATTCTGGCTTGATAACCTTTCGCGTACATTAATGAATGTGAACCTTCCACAGGCAGAGGAGTACGGAAAGCAATTGATAACTTTTGCCGAAGAAACAAGAGATAGAAAGTTAATGGTGAAGGCATACATGTCAAACGGGGAACGATGCGGATATTTTGCGGGGCAAAAAGTACACATGAACAAGTCGATCGAATATTATAATAAAGCATTGGAAATAGCGAAGCAGAATAAAATGGAAGAAAAAGTCGGCGAGATCCAGTTGCGGCTCACGTCAATTTATCTTATCGGCTCTGATAGAGAGAAAGCATTACAAAACATTAACCAGGCATTTTCACTTATTTCCACGTTGAAAAACGACAGCCTGCTTGCCGAATCTCATAATTTGTACGGGATGGTTTATCAGGCAAGAAATGAAAAAACGCTTGCACTAAGACATTTTCTTAATGCTTTACGTATTGCTGAAGACAAGAACAATACAAATGTGTTACGCAATTCCTATGTCCATCTTTCAAATTTTTACACCAGGATCGAGGACCACGATAAGGCTATCGATTACTACATGAAGGCGTATAAGCTACTCGACAAAATGAAGGAAAAAAATGTTCCTTACCAGCGCTGTATTGATATTAACATGCTGGGCAATTTGTTTGCAAATAAAAAAAACTACGATATTGCCATCACTTATTTCGAACGGTCGATTCGCATGGCGGATTCATTAAAATTTACAACCTTGAAAATTCCGGGTTCTATCAGCCTTATCAATCAGTACCTGCGGATCGATCAGCCACAAAAAGCACTGGATTATTTCAATTCTGCTGCCGGCGAGAATATGAAGAAATTTATGATTGGATTCGGTTTAAGTTCTGTTATTGATCAATCATATGGTTATATCTACACGGAACTGGGACGGTTTGATTCAGCTAAATATCGCTTCATCAGAGCGATACCATATTTCGAGAACAATACAAATGCATCCAATAAAATAAGTTTTTATCTCCAGGTCGCCAACATGTATAAGAAGGTGGGTGATAAGGCTAAGGCAATTGAATATTTTCAAAAAGTAAAAGAGATGAGTGAAAACAACGGGTCACTGGAAGGTATCCGGACTGCCGCAAAACAACTTGATTCGTTATACATGGCGACAGGTGATTATAAACAAGCCAGTTTGTATAATTCGGTCTATTATAAATATAAAGACAGTATAGAAAAACTGAATAAGGAAAATGAATTGGCGCAAATAGAAGCGTTCGACGAGCAACAGCGGCAGGAAAGGATATTGGCAGAGAAGGAAGAAGCGAAAGAAAAGAGGAATCGCATTCAATACATGGCAATTACTATAGCTATTGGAGTATTATTCATTGCACTGGTAATGATGGGGTGGTTCAAAGTTTCTGCCAATACCATCAGGGCGATCGGATTCATTTCATTCCTGGTATTTTTTGAATTCTTGTTTCTTATTTTCAAAAAAAATATTTATGGACTAACGAATGGTGAGCCTTTGTATGATCTTGCTTTAATGATCGGGCTTGCTGCCATACTTGTTCCCTTGCATCATAAACTGGAACATAGGGTAATTCATTTTCTTACTTCACACCACATGCTAAAACTGCGGGGAATATTTTCAGGGAAGGGAGAAGAGAATTCTTAAATACATTTGCATAAAATAACAAAGTGATAATAATTGATAATAAGCAGGTAAGTGATGATGTGGTGGAAACGCAATTCGTTTGCGACCTGGCCAAATGTAAAGGGGGTTGCTGCGAAGATGGCGATGCCGGTGCGCCACTCGATGATGAAGAATTGGCGATCGTTAATGAAATGTATGAAAAGATCAAATCGTATCTCACCAGGGCATCCATAAACGAAATAGAACAAAAAGGAAAATACGTTTATAGCCGCGAATTCGGGTGGGTAACACCAACACTCGAAAGTGATAATGAGATATGCGTGTACGCAATCAGGGAAAAAACCGGCATGATTAAATGTGCCTTTGAGCAAGCTTATTATGATGGAATCATTCCCTGGAAAAAGCCGATCAGTTGCCACCTGTATCCAATTACTGTTAAAAAGGGTAAGCATGGTAATTATGAAAGAATAAATTATGAGCCGAGAGAGAAACTTTGCCGGCCGGGTTGTGCGCTGGGTGAAAAATTAAAAGTCCGTACGTACGAATTTTTAAAAGAACCACTGATCAGAAAATATGGTGAGGACTTTTACCAGGCCCTGGAAAAAGCAGCAAAGGAGTACTTTCACGAAACGACGAAATGATAGCTTACAAAGACGTCAAATCAATTCTCAACAAACATAAGAAAAGGGATAGCTGGTTCCTTGATGATTATTCTATCAATCCGTATGAAGGATGCGGGTTCAATTGTACTTATTGTTATGTGCACGGGAGCAAATACGGGGAAAGCCTGGCTGATAACATCGTAATAAAAAAGGATGCGACTGCAATTCTTGATAAGCAACTTGCCAACCGTGCAAAGAAAAATGAGTTTGGTTTTATTGCTGTTGGTTCCGCTACCGATGCCTATATGCAAGTTGAAGAAACTCTTGGGATGACCCGGGAATTATTAACGGTGATCCTGAAACACCGGTTTCCTGTCTTTATCTCTACAAAATCTGAATTGATTAGAAGGGATCTTGACCTGTTGAAACAAATAGATAAGAATGCAATTCTGCCGGCAGATCTGAGCCAAAATCCCGGGCGCGGAGTTATCATTTCATTTTCTTTTTCTACACTTGATGACGGACTCGCAAAGCAACTTGAACCGGGCGCGCCCACTCCCCAAAACAGACTGGAAACAATGAAAGAGTTCAGCGATAACGGTTTTTTATGTGGAGTAAGTGCGATGCCCGTGTTGCCCTTTATAACCGATAGTAATGAGGAGCTCGAAAAGATTGTCGCTGCGGCGAAGCGATTTAAGGCACATTATGTGTTAATAGCCAGTCTGACTCTTTTTGGAAATGATACGAGAGATAGTAAACAACTTTATTATAAATTTCTCCGAAATAATTATCCGCATTTGCTGGAAAAATATGAGAAGATGTATGAATCTGTTCATTATCCGTCATGGGAATACCAGCAGGAGCTGAAAAGAAAAGGGGATGCGCTCTGCAAAAAGTACGGGATTAAAAACAGTATACGCTGATGTCGGCGTTATTAAAACAAATACAACAAGAGCTAAAGAATAGCTGTACTCCCGAAGCAAAAGCTGCGGCTTTAAAATTTGTTCCAAATGCCCATAAGGTTTATGGGGTGAGGACGCCGGTTTTAAATGTGCTGGCAAAAAAATATAAGGAAGGGGAATTTAGCCTGGTAAAAGAATTATGGAAGTCAGGGGCTTTTGAAGAGAGAATTCTTGCAGCAAAAATGCTTGGTCTTATTTGTAAAAAAGACCCCGGTGTGTCGGTTAAACTTGTCTCGTCGTTTTCAAAAGATATTTCCGATTGGGCTGTGTGTGATGCGGTAGGGATGCAAAGTCTGAAGCCCGTTGCTAAAAAAATTCAGAAAGAAATATTTGACCTGTCTGCAAAACTGATGACGTCGAAAAATTTTTGGGAGAGAAGGCTGTCACTGGTTATTGTAGAAGTATTTACCAAAGACAAGTCGTCACTTCCTGAAATAAAAAGAAGAGTAAGGATGCTGGAGAACGATGAAGAGTATTATGTAAGGAAGGCTGTAGTTTGGCTGAAAAGGAATTTTGAAAAAGGAAGATAAACAGAGTTTATATTTGTACACATGTCCGGACATTCACAATCATTTATTGCAAAGAGCACAGAAAAGAGCGGTGACAGGGAACATCGCCGGAAGATCAATTTTAATATCGGAAGGTATAATGCTGTTGTACCAAAGGGAAAGGAGCAATTTATCAATGTGAACCTGGCAAGAGAAAAGGCAAAGAACATAAAGTGGAGGGCGATCGAGAATCTTGACAAGATGCTGGAGAGTTTCGAAGCAACGATCACCGCGAGAGGAGCAAAAGTGATCTGGGCAGAAGATGCAAACCAGGCTTTGGAAGAAATTGGAAAGATTTGTGCGGAGAAAAATTGCAAAACCCTGGTGAAGAGCAAGAGCATGGTGACGGAAGAAATTCACCTGAATAAATTCCTGCAGCAAAAAGGAATTGAAAGTATCGAAACAGACCTGGGGGAATATATTCAGCAATTGGATGGCGAACCGCCTTATCATATTGTAACGCCGGCCATGCACAAGAGTAAGGAAGATGTGGCAAAACTATTTGCAGATAAATTAGGGACCGATCCAAAGCTGACACCGGAGCAACTCACGTTAGTGGCAAGAGATGTCTTACGTAAAAAATATGCGGAAGCAGAAGTGGGAATAACCGGCGCTAATTTTATCATTGCTGACATTGGTGGCATTGCAATAACAGAGAATGAAGGTAATGCGCGGTTGAGTTGTTCCATGCCGAAAACACATATCGTGGTGGCAGGGATAGAAAAAGTTATTCCATCAATGAATGATCTTGCGGTGTTTTGGCCCTTGCTTGCAACCTATGGAACAGGTCAAAAAATTACTGTTTATAGTACGATCGTAACCGGACCAAAACAGGAGAGAGAAACTGACGGCCCCGGCGAGATGTATGTAATATTGCTTGATAACGGGAGGACAAATATTCTTGCAAACGAAAAGTCAAGGGAAAGCTTGTATTGTATCCGGTGCGGAGCCTGTTTGAATGCATGTCCGGTTTATAAGAATATTGGTGGTCATAGTTATGAAGCTACGTACAGTGGCCCCATTGGTTCAGTGATCACTCCCCATTTGAATGGAATGAAAGAATGGAAACATTTGAGCTATGCATCCTCGCTTTGCGGCAATTGTACGGAAGTATGTGCCGTGAAAATTAATTTGCATGAACTGCTGCTGGAAAACAGGCACGAGGCAGTTGATGAAGGCAAT
>DASVAM010000145.1:0-20752 GCA_036376375.1 Chitinophagaceae bacterium | reverse complement strand
AACTACTTCTTTTTCTCAGAAAACAAAAACTGAAACATTCCAGGTTTCCGGTAATTGCGGCATGTGTGAAACCAAAATAGAAAAAGCTGCAAAGGCGGCCGGTGCCAGTTATGCAGAGTGGAATAAAGACACAAAGATCATGACTGTTAAATACAATTCCACTTCGTCCAATCTTGCGAAAATTCAAAAGAGCATTGCTGATGTAGGATATGATAATGCTGGTGCAAAAGCTACAGATGATACCTACGATAAACTTCATGGTTGTTGCAAATACGATAGAACTGGAGTAACAACAGAAAATGAAAAAATGTCCGCCCGCTCTGGTACTGACCCGGAGTGCTGCAAAGACGGTAAATGCACGAAGGAGGGTCATGACGGCAAGGATTGCTGCAAAAAAGACGGAACCGTTAAGATGGACTGTTGTAAAGATGGCAAATGCACGAAGGAAGGGCACGATGGTAAAGATTGCTGCAAAAAAGAACAGGATCACAAACATTAATCTATCAAAAAAAGAATATGAAAAAGATATTTGCCGTTTTGGCTGTGTCATTTTTTACAGTGGCGCTACAAGCACAATTTTCTAAGGCTAACCTTCAGGCAAGTGGACTTACCTGTTCCATGTGTTCCAAGGCAGTAAAAGTGGCTTTGGAGAAAGTTCCGTTTGTACAGGAAGTAAAAGTGAATATTAAAACCCAGGAGTATACTATCGTTTTCAAAGAACGCAACAATGCTGAATTTGACGCGTTGAAGAATGCAGTGGAAGATGCAGGTTTTTCTGTCGCTTCACTTAAAGTCACCGGTAATTTTTCAGCTGTGAGTGTTCAAAAAGATAAACACCTGCAACTTGATGGTAAGAACTTTCATTTTATTAATAGCAGTGATAAAGTATTGAATGGCGAGCAGACGCTGACCATTGTTGACAAGGATTTTCTTTCAGCAAAAGACTATAAAAAGTATAGCGCTGCAACAAAAATGGAGTGTATTAAAACTGGTAAGGCTGGCAATTGTTGTGTAAAGGATGGGATGCAGTCCGAAGAAAGGGTGTACCATGTTATCATTTAATCAAAAACTTCTCTCCGGTCTAAAGCGGGAGAGAAGTTTCATTAATAATTATGAAATGAAAGACATCCGCATTCTTATTGTAAGTTTTGTTTTTGCATTATCATCATCTACAGTTAATGCCCAGGGACCAATCCCCAACATCACCGATTATCGGCTTGATTTCACTGTTGTCGACATGAAAGGTGACTCGATCAGGCTTTCTTCATTAAAGGGGAAAGTATTTCTGCTTGATTTCTGGGCCAGCTGGTGTGGGCCCTGCCGTTATGCTAATAAGCAGTTGGTGAAATATTACAGCAAGTATAAAAGCAAAGGGTTTGAGATTTTAAGCGTGTCACTTGATGATGAAGAGAAAGATTGGAAAAAAGCAGTAGCAAAAGATAAGATCACCTGGATCCAGGGATTTGACAAAGGCGGATGGGATTCATTTGCAGCAATAAAATGGCAGGTGGACGCATTGCCTTCGTCCTTCCTGATAAATAAAGATGGAGATGTGGTCGGTATCAATCTTGAAAAAGATGAGCTTGAAAAGAAAATTAAAGAACTGCTGGGGTTATAAAATTTGTGATGAAAATATATTTATCTGCTTTCTTGTTAATGGCGGCATTAAGCAGTTCCGGGCAGGAACTTTTTCCCTATTCAGAACCCGCCTCGAATATGCCGGCAAAATCGCTGGCGCTGAAAATGGGGGCAATGTTGGGCGAGGGTGCACATGGAAAGGGATTGGGGCAGCGATATACGCCTGAAGTCATGTTTGGATTAAGTAAAAAATGGATGGTGCATGGTGCAATTACTTTATCGAACATGTATGAGAACTTTTTTTATTACGAGTCAGCAAGGGTTTATGCTAAGTATCGCTTTCTTTCAAATGACGATGTGCATAAGCATTTTCGCATGGCAGCTTTTGCCACGGCAGCTTATAGCAGAAATCATCTTCAGCATAACGAGTTAAATTTAATGGGCGATCATAGTGGAATCCAGGCAGGTATCATAGCGACACAACTCTGGAATAAGCTGGCCGTCTCAGGTACGGCAAGTTTAATTGAAGTCTTTGATGAAGCAAGAAACAACAAGCCACCGGAATACGCATTTGAGAGTTTCAATTATTCTTTATCGGCAGGATATCTTTTGTTTCCCAGAAACTACAAAGATTATGACCAGACAAACCTGAATCTTTATTTCGAAGTCTTAGGTGCCCGAAATCTGGATTGGGAATATGAAAAATATTATATCGATTTTGCGCCATCATTGCAATTGATATTCAAGAGTACCAGTAAACTGAATTTGGGATACCGTTTCCAGGTAAAAAGTGATATCTATCGCAATATGGAAGATAGCTGGATGATCAGTTACGAGCATATCTTTTTGAATGCTTTGAAGAAGAAAAAAAAGTAATAAATTAGATCAGTGAAAAAAGGGTTCACGATATTAGTTGTTATAGTTTACCTGATGTCTTTCACAGGTGTCAATATGCATTTTCATTATTGCATGGGTAAACTGGCCGAGTGGGGTCTTGGGCATAACAAGTCCAAAACATGCGGCGAATGTGGTATGGAGAAAAGCGATGAAAAGGATAATGGCTGTTGTAAAGATGAACACAAATTCGTAAAGAACGATACCGACCAGAAAATAGCTGAAGCCGGCTTTCAGATAATGCAGTTCGTCTCAACCGCCCTACCCGTATCGTTTTTTGAAATACCTGATAATAACCTGCCTTCTGTTACAGAGGAAAACCCAATAAGCCATGCACCTCCCCGAAGTAGCAGTGTAGCTGTATATATCCTCAATCGCACTTTCCTGATTTAAGATTAGTCCCTATTGGCAGCCGGACACATCATGTGTCGGGCTATTGGCGTCTATTGATACCAGATTATTCATTTCTCAACATATTAAAATCAAAAAAATGAAAGCAATTAAAATGCTGATGATGGCAGCGATAACCATCCTCACCGTTTCTGTATTTGCACAGGAAAAAGCGGGTAAGAAAGATACAATGAAACAGGCAAAATTCTATACCTGCACAACACATGATACCGTGGCTATGAAAAAGCCTGGTAACTGCCCGGTATGTGGTATGAAGCTGGAGCGTTCAAAAAAAGAGCAAATGAAAACTGAGGTTACAAAGACCTATTCCTGTCCGATGCACCTCGATATTACAAGTGATAAGCCCGGGAAATGCACCAAATGCAATATGGATCTAACGATTTCTTCCAAGGAGAAAATGAAAACGGAAGTGGTAAAAGCCTATTCATGCCCGATGAAATGCGAAGGCGATAAAACCTATACAAAGGCGGGCAAATGCCCTAAATGCGGGATGGATTTAAAAGAAACAAAAACAGAAGACCCCAACCATAATCATTAATCTCTAAAGTAAACACAAATCAATGAAAAAGATTTTCTTCAGCTTCATAGCCACCAGTGCGATTGTATTTGCAGCCTGCAATAGTGGTGACAGCAAAAACGAACCGGAAGGTCATGATATGAATAATACGACCAATGATACCACACAACACGTTTCTTCTCCGGATGACAAGGATATTAAAGCTGTTGCAGTTGTTTATACGAATGTAGATGCAAAGGCTGCTGCTTCAATTAAAGCCATTGTTGACCATTACCTGCATATCAAAAATGCACTGACAAGCGACAATGCCGGTGAAGCGGCACTCGGTGCAAAAGCCATGGAAGATGCCATTGGTAAACTGGATAAATCATTGTTAACAGCGGAGCAAAAAACCGCCTACGATGCGAACGAGGAAGAAATGATAGAACATGCAGAACATATTGCAAAGAACGGCGACAATATTAAGCATCAGCGTTCACATTTTGTGCAGATGAGTGAAGTGGTTTATGAGTTAGTGAAAAATTTTGGCGCAGGCCGTCCGGTTTATCATGACCATTGCCCGATGGCAAGAGACAACCAGGGCGCTATGTGGATCAGTGAAGTAAAGGAAATCAAGAATCCTTATTTCGGTTCAGAAATGTTCAAATGTGGCCGCGTGGAAGAAGTAATTAAATAACGATATATCAAACATCATGGTTCAAAAATTAATTGAACTCGCTTTACGCAACAGGCTTATAGTTCTGCTATTCGCGACGGGCCTGTTTGCGTATGGCATTTATTCCGTCAAACAAAACCCAATAGATGCCATTCCTGATTTAAGCGAAAACCAGGTGATCGTTTTTACTGAGTGGATGGGACGCAGCCCGCAGGTGATCGAGGACCAGGTAACGTATCCGTTGGTAAGTAATCTACAGGGCATTCCAAAAATTAAAAACATCCGCGGCTCATCAATGTTCGGGATGAGTTTTGTCTATGTGATTTTTGAGGATAAGGTGGACATCTATTGGGCCAGAACAAGGGTATTGGAACGTCTGAATTTTGCTCAGCGTTTATTACCACAGGGAGTCACTCCGACATTAGGCCCCGATGGAACAGGGGTAGGTCATATTTTTTGGTATCATCTCGATGCGCCAAAAATGGATCTGGGTGAACAAAGAGCATTGCAGGATTGGTATATCAAATTTGCGCTGCAAACAGTGCCGGGTGTTGCTGAAGTTGCGTCATTTGGTGGATTTGAAAAGCAATACCAGCTCGTTGTTGACCCGGTGAGACTGCAATTCTACAATATTTCATTGATGGAGGTAATGAATAAAGTGAAAGCGAATAATAATGATGTAGGCGGAAGAAAATTTGAAATGGCCGATATGGCTTATATCATTCGTGGGTTGGGTTATATCAAAAACAAAGATGATGTCGAGAATATCGCATTGGGAAATTATAATGGCATTCCTGTCCGCGTTAAAGATATTGGCAGTGTACAAATGGGTGGTGATTTAAGGCTCGGCATTTTTGATATGGATGGAAAAGGAGAAGTCGTTGGAGGGATCGTTGTAATGCGTTACAATGAGAATGCGAACAAAGTAATTGCTTCTGTCAAAACAAAAATGAAAGAAGTAGAGAAAGGTTTACCGGAGGGTGTAAACTTTAAGACTTCTTATGATCGAAGTACATTGATACAGGAAGCGATCGAATCAGTAAGAGGAACATTGACCGAAGAAATGATCGCCGTATCAATTGTTGTTCTGATTTTTCTTTTTCACTGGCGAAGTGCTGCCATCATTCTTATTCAGCTACCGATTTCTATCGCCGCCGGGTTTATTTTCCTTGAACTGTTTGGGATCTCTTCCAACATAATGTCATTAACAGGGATTGCTTTAGCAATCGGTGTAGTAGTGGATGATGGAATTGTAATGGTAGAAAATGCGTACAGGCATTTGAGTGAAGCTCAAATCAACAAAATGAACTCACCTGATAAAGTATAAATATGGCAAATTGGTTTAAAAGAACGAAAGATCCTTTGACGGAGGAGGAAAGAATGGAGATCATCGAAAGATCATCTAAGCAGGTAGGACCGGGTGTATTTTATTCAACCATCATAGTAGTTACATCTTTTCTCCCGGTGTTCCTGTTAACGGGTATGGAAGGAAAATTATTCAGCCCATTGGCGTGGACAAAAACTTTTATACTGCTGATCGATGCAATTCTTGCTATCACGTTGATGCCTGTTCTGATCTCATTTTTTTTGAAAGGCAGAAGATTAAAACCTGAAAGTGCAAATCCTATTACAAAGAGCTTAGAAAGACTTTATACTCCCATTTTAAAATGGTGTTTGAGATGGCGTAAGACAACAATTGGGATCAATATCGTTGCTTTGGGAATTGGTGTGGTGATGATGACGAGATTGGGTTCCGAGTTTATGCCACCACTGGATGAAGGCTCATTATTATTTATGCCTGTGACATTGCCTGATGTGTCTAATTCTGAGGCGAAAAGATTACTGCAGGTGCAGGACAAACTCATTCGTACAGTGCCCGAAGTTGCTCATGTACTTGGCAAAGCAGGAAGAGCTAATACCGCGACAGATAATTCTCCCATCAGTATGATCGAGACAATCATTCTTTTAAAACCAAAAAATGAATGGCGACGAGGAATGAATAAAGATGATATCATCAATGAGCTGAATTCAAAATTGCAGATCCCTGGGGTTACAAATGGATGGACACAACCGATCATCAATCGTATTAATATGCTTTCAACCGGTGTACGTACTGATGTGGGTTTGAAAGTGTATGGGCAAAATCTTGATACGATCTATGGATTTGCTCAAACATTAAAAAAACAATTGGAAGGGATTGATGGGATCAAAGATCTGTACGTAGAGCCTATTACCGGTGGTAAATATATCGACATCAATATTAAGCGGGAGGAGATCGGAAGATATGGTTTAAGCGTCGATGATGTTAATACTGTCATTGAAAGTGCTTTGGGTGGAATGAAACTCACAACAACGATCGAAGGTCGCCAGCGATTTTCAGTGAATGCACGGTATGGGCAGGATTTCAGAAACAACATTGAAGCATTAAAGAGATTGCAGGTGCAGACAATGAATTTCGGCCCAATACCTCTTCAGGCGGTAGCCGATATAAGTTTAAGTGATGGCCCACCCATGATAAATTCAGAGAATGCAATGTTGCGGGGAACTGTACTCTTCAATGTAAGGGAGAGAGATTTGGGAAGCACCGTTAAAGAAGCTCAACGGAAATTAAACGAGATGGTAACAAAATTGCCCAGGGGTTATTTTCTTGAGTGGAGTGGTCAATGGGAGAACCAGATCAGGGCCAATCAGACATTGAAAATCATAATGCCAATCGTGCTGGTTATCATTTTCCTGGTTCTGTATTTCACCTACCATTCATTCAAGGAATCATTGGTCACGATGATCACGGTTCCATTTGCTTTGATCGGTGGCGTATTTATGGTTTATTTCTATGGTGTTAATCTGTCTGTAGCAGTGGCTGTCGGTTTTATCGCTTTGTTTGGTATGGCGATCGAAACAGCCATGCTGATGACCATTTATTTAAATGAAGCAATGCAGAATATGGTTGCGAGATACGGCAACTCAAAAACAACATTGACTCCGGCGATCATTCGTGAATATGTGATTGAAGGCGCAGCAAAAAGATTACGGCCAAAACTAATGACGGTATCAGTAGGTCTTTTTGGTTTGATACCGATTTTATGGGCAACGGGTGTAGGAAGTGATATCATGAGACCCATTACAATTCCGCTTATTGGAGGAACCATCACTTCTACGATTTATGTTTTACTTATCACACCGGTGATATTTGAGATCATAAAAGAACGAGAACTTAAACGTAAAGGTAAAATTGAATTGATCAATGCAACAGAATAAACTTTATACGATGCTGTTAGCATTCGCTGCCACCCTGAGCAGCAATGCGCAAACAATGAAACTGGATGCTATCATTGATAGCATTACCATTTCTCATCCTGTGGTAAAAATGTATGAGAATGAAATTCGGTCGATGGATGAAGCAGCCAAAGGAGCAAAGAGTTGGATGCCTCCGGAATTTAGTACAGGTCTGTGGATGACGCCTTACGATCCAAACAAATGGAAAAAAATGGATGATGGTATGGGAGGCACCAAGGAAGGCATGGGCCAGTACATGATCGGTGGACAACAGATGTTTCCCAACAAAAAAAAGCAAAATGCGGACGCAGCCTATATGGAGGCCATGTCTTCGGTGGAAAAAGAAAAAAAGAATGCATCCTTAAATGAACTGATCAATGACGCCAAGGAATATTACTATCAATGGATCATTTTAAAAAAGAAGATTGGGATAGTCGACAAGGACGAAAAGCTCCTGGAGTTCATGATCAAAAATGCAGAGATCAGGTATAAAAATGGCCTGGAAAAAATAAGTGCTTACTACAAAGCAAAAGCAGCATTGGGTAACCTGCAAAATATGCGACTCATGTTTGAAAATGATATTCGCGAAAAACGCATCCGTCTCAATGCACTGATGAACAGGAACCCAATGATACAGTTTGATATAGATACTACCTACCAATTGAACGATTTTTTAAATACAGTATTTGATACGACACTCTTTTATAGTAGCAGAAGTGATATCAGGGCAATTGACAGGGAGATCAATCTTACATGGTTAAAACAGGAAACAGAAAGGCAGAGCCTGAAGCCTCAATTCGGCGTTCGTTACGAGCATATGTTCGGCTTTGGTGGTTTGCCCATGCAATATTCACTGATGGGAATGCTGAAAGTACCCCTGAAAAACTCATCGAGAATGAACAAAGCAAACATTGAGAGTCTGAAATGGAAAGTGGACGCGCTGGAATCACAAAAGAAAATGATGGTTGTAGAATACAGCGGCATGGCGTACGGAATGCTCAATGAATTAGAATTAAAAAAGAAACAATTGAAATTATATGAGGACAATATCGTACCCGCACTAAGTAATAATTATAAAACAATGCAATTAGGTTATGAGCAAAATACGGAAGAGTTATTTATGTTATTCGATGCATGGGAGACTTTATACATGACTCAATTGGAATACATAGAATTACTGAACCAGGCGCTTCAATTCCAAATTGCGATAGAAAGATTAATTGAAACTAAATGAGACAAGTAAAATACATATTCTATTTTTTGTTGCTGGCTTTAGTCATTGCATGCGATGGCCAGAAGGATCAGCATGCCGGTCATGAACAGAAAATGGAGAAAGAGTTATACACATGTCCTATGCATCCTGAGATCATAAGAGATAAGCCGGGTCAGTGTCCGATCTGCGGAATGGATCTCGTTAAAAAAGAATCTGGAGGCGAAGTGATCCGGGAGATGGACCTTGAATCATTATTAAAACCAACGAATGAGTTCGTGGTCTCAACCATCCCCGTTACAACTGTTCAGAAAAGGGAAGAGCAAATTGAGATAGAGGCACTGGGCAATATTGCCTATGATACCAGGCTTGCAGGGAGTATTTCTGCAAGAATTTCAGGGCGCATAGAGAAATTATATGTCAGGTATCGTTATCAAAAGATTCGAAAAGGTCAGCATATACTGGATATATACAGTCCTGAATTGTTGACCGCACAACAAAATCTTTTATTTCTTTTAAAAAACGATGGCAATAATTCAACAATGATCGAAGCGGCAAAACAAAGATTATTATTGTTAGGTATTTCGGAGCCGCAATTAAATAAGATCATCCAGTCAGGGCAGCCTTCCATGACCGTTGCAGTTTACAGTAATTATAGTGGACATATTCATGAGGCTGCAAAAAATGGAAATATGAATAATGAAACCGGGCTGATGAAAGACGTTTCGCTGCTGACGGAGGAACTTTCATTAAAAGAAGGTATGTACGTAAAAAAAGGCGAATCCATTTTTACTGTATTTAATCCTGACCGGGCATGGGCTATTCTTAGCATTTATGGAGAAAGCCAGGCATTGGTGAAAGTTGGAAATGCAGTTCGGATAGTTCCCGAAACTGCGCCAGCAAAAGACTTCCGGGCAACGATCGATTTCATTGAGCCATTCTATCGAAAAGAAAGTAAAACACTCACTGCAAGAGTCTATTTCAACAATTCCCAAATAAACATTCCGATCGGCAGCCAGTTGCGGGCCACCATTTTTGGAAATACGAAAGATGCATATTGGCTTCCGAAAGAGTCGGTGCTTTCATTGGGTATTGATAAGATCGTTTTTCAGAAAGATGATGGCGGATTCCGGGCACATAAAGTAAACACAGGAATCGTTCATGAAAAACATATACAAATATTAGATGGATTAAATGAAACCGATTCGGTCGCTATAAATGCCCAGTATTTGATGGACAGTGAAAGTTTCATAAAAGTGAAAAATTAATTGGCAATTGACAAATGACAAAAAATAAAACTATGAAAAAACTTATTAATGAACTGCGATGGTCAAAATTGGCAAGTTGCCTGTTGCCGATTGCCTGTTGCTTATTGATCAGTTCTTGCAAAAGCAAAGAGACAACCATCACTACTTCCGAGCAGGATATATATTATACCTGTTCTATGGATCCGCAGGTTATCGAATATAAACCCGGCAAATGCCCCATCTGCCACATGGAGCTAACGCCGGTAAAGAAAAGTAATGGAGAAAATAAAGATGAGATATTACTAAGCGAACAACAAATTCAGCTAGGTAGTATTAAAACAGACACTATTCGCAGTGGCTCAATTGGTGACCAGGTTGTCCTGACGGGTACGTTAAACTTTGACCAGTCAAGATCTGCTTCAGTGAGTTCAAGAGTAATGGGAAGGATCGAGAGGCTTTATTATAAAAACATCGGAGATTATGTGAAGAGAGGAGCGATTTTATATGATCTGTACAGCGAGGAGCTAAATAACGCTAAACAGGAATACTTGCTGGCGATAGAACAGAAGAAAACATTTGCAAATGAAACATCAATAGATTTTGATCAATTACTCCGTAGTGCTAAGAACAAGTTATTGCTGTGGGGAATGACGGAGGGAAAGATCAATGAACTGGCGGACAATAAAAAAGCAAGTCCTACCACTGCTTTTTATAGCACAGCAGGCGGTTACATTACTCAATTGGATGTTCGTGAAGGTGATTATGTAATGGAAGGAGGTACGATTGTTAAGCTGGCTGATCTTTCGACACTCTGGGCAGAAGCGCAGGTTTATACCTCGCAACTGGCAGAAATAAATAATAACAGTGTTGCTACCGTTCAGCTTCCCGGTTTTGAGGGGAAGGAAATAAGAGGAAGAATAGAATTTGTGAATCCTGAGATCAATCCTGATACAAGGATCAATTTGATCCGGGTATCAATTTCAAATACAGGAAATCAATTAAAACCGGGTATGCCGGCATATGTAATACTAAAAAGTCCTCAAAGAAATACGTTGACACTACCCATCGATGCAGTGATAAGAGATAGTAAAGGTGCTACGGTTTGGGTGAAGACAGGAAGCCACTCTTTTAAGAATAAAATGGTAACGCTTGGACTGGAAAGTAATGACAGGATAGAAATAAAATCAGGTTTGAGTGAAGGAGATGTTGTGGTAATAAGAGGGGCTTACCTGTTGCAAAGTGAATATATTTTTAAGAAAGGAGCTAATCCAATGTCTGGTCACGATATGAGCAACATGTAAAAGTTTTCAAAAGGAGATAATGACCCTTGACGATGATCATAAAACGAGAGCTACAAATTGGTATGTAATCACCGGTGGCCCCGGTTGCAGTAAAACCACAATGGTGAATTTGCTGAGAGAAAGAGGATATGATACAACCATTGAACATGCAGGGCATTTTCTTATACTCAGCGCATTAAAGAAAGAACGATGAAGATGTAAGAAATAATCAATTAGAATTTCCCAACAGATTTTTATTCTCTTGTATAACAAGTCGCGGATCTGCTTTGTCAATGGAATAATCTATGTTTGGTAAAATTTTGGCCGTGTGGAACTTAGCATAAAGAATATGGTCTGTGGCCGCTGCATTAAAACGGTAGCAGGCATTTTGCAGGACGCCGGATTGCCCTTGCTGTCAGTACAACTGGGCAAAGCAATTGTTGCTGACGATGCTTCCAAAGAACAAATAGATTTAATTCGACATGCGTTAAGCCAGGAGGGGTTTGAATTGCTGGATGACCAGCGCAGCAAGATTGTTGAGCAGATTAAAAATGAAATTGTCAATCTTGTTCGAAACAGCGACCTGGACGAAATGAAAACGAATCTTTCAACATACCTCGCTAATAAACTTCATAAAGATTACAACTATTTAAGCAATCTTTTTTCATCTGTCGAAAGCACGACCATCGAGTTGTATTTTATTTTGCAAAAAATTGAAATGGTAAAAGAGCTGCTCGTTTATAATCAGTTTTCGTTAAGCGAAATAGCCTATAAACTTGGCTACAGCAGCGTGGCGCATCTTTCTAATCAATTCAAAAAGATAACGGGCTTTACACCCAGCCAGTTTAAAAAATTAGAAACACACAATCGCAGATCACTTGATAAAATTTGAATAGTCAATTTTTTTTTACACAAAGGGAGTTGAATCTCCTAATACAGGTCACCCGTGAATCGGCTGGTTTTTTCCCCGCAGCTGAAATTATGTAACTCTTTCCCGGAATATTGTAACGAATTCGCACGAGGACGATAGTAGTTTTGAGTTGTTAGAAAAAACACATCGAAACTAAAACCAACGATCATGACACGCTATTATCAACTGACAGCCAGCGAATTTAGCTGGAAAACGTCCGCACAAAGAACGATCACTGCATGGGGGTTCAACAACAGCTTTCCGGGTCCTGTGTTAAAGGCAAAAAAAGGCGATGAAATGGTGATCAGGGTAAAAAATGATCTTCCCGAAGCAACAGTTGTTCACTGGCACGGTATCAGGCTGCCCGCGGCAATGGATGGGACTGATAGTGTACAAAAGCCAATCGAACCCGGCGAGGAGTTTGAATATCGCTTTACTGCCCCTGACGCAGGAACATTCTGGTATCATTCACATTTCGATGAAACCAGGCAAATGGAGAGGGGAATGTATGGTGCCTTGATAGTAGAAGATGACTTCGATCCTCTTTTTGATGACGAAAAGATTTTTGTTATCGATGACATTAAGCTGGATAAAAAGGACAATTTTAAAAAAGGAAACTTCATTCAGCGCTGGGTTGAAAGACATGATGGCCGGCAGGGTAACATTGTTTTAATAAATGGAAAAGAAAATCCCGTTATTAATGTACATGCAGGGCAATCAGAAAGGTGGAGATTTATCAATTCATCAAGCGCCAGGTATATACGCTTGTCATTAGGGGGAAAAACATTTCAGCTAATTGGAACTGATGGTGGCTTAATTGAAGATCCTGTAACCATGACCGAAATATTAATAGTTCCGGGCGAAAGAATAGATATAGTGGTCGGACCATTTAACGACAATGACAGGTTTTCAATTGACTCATTGAAATATGATAGGACGACAATCGTGAAATCAGGAAATATACAATTGGCGGCTGTAAAAGTTGGTGAACTAAAAACCTCAATAGCGGATCTGCCTTACAATCTCAGGAAAATAGAACAAATAGCTCCTCAAAATGCTACGGTTAACAGGAAAATAAAATTTTCCGTTGGTGCAAGCTGGAAACATGGAATTGACTTTCTTGTAAATGGGGAAATGCACAATAATGATAAACCGGTATATGTTGGGGAATTACAGGTCTGGGAAATATCTAATACCAGCCTGATGGATCATCCTTTTCATTTACATGGATATTTTTTCCAGGTGCTCGAAGAGAATGGGAAAGCGCCGGCTTATAAAGCATGGAAAGACACCTATAATTTGAAACCCGGAAGTAGTATCAAAATTGCATGGATGCCAGATAACAGGCCGGGCATGTGGATGTATCACTGTCACATTCTGGAACATCATGAAGCAGGAATGATGGGACATTTTGAAGTGATCGATCCGGCGAAAGGAACTTCGGAACACACGCATCACCAACATCATATGCATCGTCACTGACGTTCTCCCGGAAAATCCCTTGTTAATTGTTGATCTTGAAATAATGTAACAGTTATACAAGATTGTGTAACAGTCAGGCGTCTTCTTGTCAGGAAATTTGTATCATAAAACCGACGATCATGACACACACATATCAAATTGAAGGACTTCATTGCGGCAGTTGCGTTGCCAAAGTAAAAAACGAGCTTTTGAAAATAGGAGATGTAACCGAAGCTGGGGTACAGCTAAAAAGTCCGCAGGCAACTATCAGCATGTCAAAACATATTGAGCTTGCCACATTACAAAGAGCCATAAAGAAAGCAGGCGAGTATTTTATCTCTGAGACAGGAACAAATGGCCAATCACCGGTGCTTGAGCCGGTTGAAACGAAGACATGGTTTGAAATTTATAAGCCACTGTTGCTGGTGTTTGCTTTTATAATGGGCATTGCAACAATTACTTCATGGAAAAACGGCGCATTCCATCTCATGGATTGGATGGCCAATTTCATGGGTGGCCTTTTCGTAGCTTTTTCCTTTTTCAAACTTTTGGATCTACGGGGCTTTGCGGAGAGTTACAGCAGCTATGACCTGCTTGCAAAAAGGTTTTTTAGCTACGGGTTCATTTATCCATTTATTGAATTGGGATTGGGTCTGGCCTATATCACGGGTTGGGAGCCATATTATACCAATCTTATCACTGCGATTGTAATGGGATTTAGCAGTATCGGAGTTATTCAGGCTGTTGCTAATAAAAGAAAAATTAACTGTGCATGCCTTGGTGCAGTGTTTAACCTTCCAATGAGTACTGTAACCATAATTGAGGATCTTTTGATGGTTGGCATGGCATTGGTATCGCTTTTCTTTATTTAACAGCCTTAATAGTTCATTATTCAGACGAAAATCATCGAAAAATGAAAAAGCTAATTTTAATTTTTATTATTTCTGCTGTAAGCCGTAGTGCTTTCTCGCAACATGAGCATCATACGAAAGCTGACACCTTTCCTAAGAAGAAAGACACTATGCAAATGAAGAAAGACATGGGTGGAATGAAAATGGATACCATGGATCATTCTATGCATCAGATGCATCAAATGCATTCAATGCCATCACATGCGTACTCAAGAAATCTTCCCATGAGTCGGAATGGGTCGGGAACTGGCTGGAACCCGGATGCCAGTCCAATGTACATGTGGATGAAGTCAGGAGTTAAAACTGACTGGATGTTTCACGGAAACCTTTTTCTTCGGTACACCAACCAGGATATTTTTGAAGCGGGTACCAGGGGAGAAGATGAATTTAGTACGCCCAATTGGTTTATGGCAATGATGAACAGAAAGATTGGGGCAAAAGGATTGTTGAATGCAACGGCAATGATAAGTCTTGATCCGGTTACAGAAGGAGGCAGTGGTTACCCCCTCTTATTCCAATCAGGAGAAACTTATAAGGGAGAAAGACTGGTTGATCGCCAGCACCCACACGATCTGTTTTCTGGATTAAGTGTTGGCTATACTCAAATGCTTAGCAAGGACGTCGATGTGTTTGGTTATTTTGGATATCCGGGTGAACCTGCATTGGGAGCCACTACATTTATGCACCGTGTCTCAGCAATGAATAATCCTGATGCGCCATTAGGTCATCACTGGCAGGATGCGACACATATAACTTTTGGCGTTGGTACTTTAGGATTTCGGTATAAGAAAATTAAAGCAGAAGGTTCCATCTTTACGGGCCGCGAACCGGATGAAGATCGGTATGATTTTGATAAAGCAAGATTTGATAGTTATTCTTACCGGTTATCATATAATCCAACTGAAAACTGGGCTTTACAATTTTCACAAGGATTTATTAAGAGTCCCGAAGCATTAGAGCCGGAGGAAGATGTTACTAGAACTACCGCTTCTGTTTTGTATGCAAAAAAAATAAATAGCGAGAATCATGTTTCCGCTGCAGTGATTTGGGGATTGAATGATAAAAGTGTTGATCACAAGGAACATTCATTTTTGCTGGAAGGGAATTACCAGTTCATGAAAAATGCATTGTATAGCCGCTATGAATATGTTCAAAAATCGAAAGAAGAACTTGACCTTGGTGATAGCTATCCCCATATCAACTTCAATGTACATGCGTTCACGGCAGGATACAACAGGCAATTATTCAGTTTCAATAGCATTAATTTGAATGCCGGCACGCAATTCACTGTTCACGGTGTAGACAAAAACCTGCAGTCTTTGTATGGAAAAACTCCGGTAAGTTTCCAGGTATATCTGCAATTAAGACCTTCGCTTCATAAACATTAACTTTGAATGGAATGGTCTTTTGCCATCTGGTGACGGCTGGATGTGCTCAGTTGCGGGGAAGTTGTCTCATTGTACAATGATTTGTTTGATATAGATTCAAGCCGATGCACCATGGGAAATATGCCGCCGGTACATGGAAGTTTACCAACAAGATATCAATGCTCTCGTTCAACAATTGAACAGTGATGTCAATAACGGTCTTGACGAAAGCGCTATTCAACCGGCAATACAAAAGTTTGGCAAAAACGTATTAAGGCCAGGCAATAACAGAAATACTTTTCAAATCCTCACGGGACAACTTACCGGTCCACTTAGTATTATATTGATAGTTGCGTCGTTGGCGTCTTTTTATTTGAAGCAACCAAGGGATGGACTGATCCTTATGATCATCATTGTAATGAATGCATTGATTGGATTTTACCAGGAGTGGAAAGCAGAAAATATTCTTGCTTCAATCAAAAGACTTGTGGTTGATAAATGCCTTGTCATCCGGCAGGGAAAAACCCTTGAAATATTTTCAGAAGATCTTGTTCCCGGAGAGATCGTGTTGTTATCGGAGGGTGCGGGAATTCCTGCCGATATCAGGTTGATCGAATCGAAAGGTTTTTCTGCCAATGAGTTTATTCTTACGGGTGAGTCGCTGCCTGCGCGGAAGGATCCTTCATTTACCGCAGATAAAAAAATCGCGTTATCTGAAATCAGGAATTCAGTATTCATGGGTACAACGGTCGCCAGGGGTGAGGCAAGGGGGATCGTATATGCAACCGGCATGTCCACAGAAATAGGGAAGATTAGCACCTCATCGCAAAAGATCAAATCAGCGGATGTACCCATCCAGGTTGAAATAAAAGATGTAGCAAAAAAACTTACGGTAGCCACCTTAATAATTGGCATTTGTCTTTTTGCAACACGTTTATTCATGAATGACTCCACGGGAGTAGCGCTGGTTTTTGCTATAAGCGTTGCTGCAGCGATGGTGCCTGAGGGACTACCGGCACAAATATCGATGGCATTGGCATTAGCCGTGGGTCGATTGGCAAAAAGAAAAGCAATTGTGAAAAAGATCGCATCTGCTCAAACTCTGGGGTCTGCTACAGTCATTGCTTCCGACAAAACAGGAACAATAACAAAAAATGAAATGACAATAACCGGTTGTTATTTCAATGGAATGATCTTCTCTGTTTCCGGGTTGGGATTTTTGCCGGCGGGGGAAATACTCGATGAACGAGGACGAGTTTTGAAAAAAGAATCATTTGGTGACCTGAAAGTTTTCTTTTTGTCGGGCTTTCTTTCCTCAACAGGTAAAATCAATCCCCCTGACAAATATCACCCGGGATGGTATTGTATTGGCGATCCTACTGAAGCTGCATTTGCAACCTTAGCCATGAAAGCTGGCTTTAGTTTGGATGAAATAGAAAAAGATTATCCGAAGGTAAAAGTGTTTGGTTTCGATTCCTTTCGTAAAAGAGCGACCATCGTCAGGAGACATAAAGAAAAAACTATTTCGTTTGTCAAGGGCTCGTTGGAATCCGTACTGATGACATCGGAGAGGATTATTTCGAATGGAAATATAACGGAACTCACCCCGGCTCAACGCCAGGAAATTCTCACAATGTCAGCTGCATTTGCCGGAAACGCCTTGCGAATTATTGCGATCGCTTATCGTGATCTCGGGAATAAAGACGATTACACAATCGATGAAGCCGAACGGCAATTGACCTTTGCAGGGTTTGTTACCATGTTCGACCCACCACATGAAGAAGTTAAATACGCCATAGAATCTGTTTTCAAAGCGCATATGAAAGTGTTTATGATCACCGGCGACAATGAAGTGACGGCAAGAGCTATCGCAAAAAATATTGGGCTAATGAACGAAAACAATGAATTCCCCGATGTGATCAATGGGACTTCGTTACAAAGTATGAGCGATGCAGAAATTATCGCCAGGTTTAAGAGGCGGGCGATAATTTTTTCAAGGGTCTCTCCGGATGATAAATTTCGGATCGTGGAACTGCTAAAGGCAAAGGGAGAGATTGTAGCTGTTACCGGAGATGGCGTCAATGATACATTAAGTCTGAAACGAGCCGACATAGGAGTAGCGATGGGGTTGAGCGGTTCAAAAGTGGCCCAGGAAGCCGCCGACATCATTTTATTAGATGATAATTTTTCAACGATTGTACTTGCTATTAAAGAAGGACGAACGATTTTCAGAAACCTTGAAAAAACTATTAAAACCAACCTATCTTCCAATATTGCAGAATTAACTTGTGTGCTTGCCGGGTTTGCCGGAGCATTTGGCGGAATCCCGACACCTATTTTTGCAGTCCAAATTCTTTTGATCGATATGGTTGGTGAAATGTTCCCCCTCATTATGCTCACCTATGATCCGCCTGAAAAGGAAATAATGGAAATCCCACCCCGTGATCCCCGGAAAAAAATACTTACAAAAGAAACCATGTTGGGAATTCTTTTTAATGGAACGATAATTGGTATTGCCGCCTACGGAGGTTTTCTGACTGTTTTTTTTCAGGGGCAGGATCTACCCAATAATTATGAAAGGGCACTAACTGTCAGTTTCACTTCAATCATTTTGGGTCAGTATGCGAACTTATTATCCCGTCGCACGTTCGGGCCTGCTTTCGGCAGGTATTTAGTTTCTAATAAAAATCTATTGTTTGCGTTTGCTTTATCTTTATTGTTATTGTTTTTAATAGTTTACGTACCTCTTTTTAATCTCTATTTCCATACCTCTCCTTTATTATTGACAGATTGGTTATTGCCGCTGGCATCCGGCGTGCTATGTTTATTTATTTTTGAATACCGGAAGAAAATGAAGACTGCATCTTTTAGAATTGTCAATTCTTAATCTTGATCGTATGGACCACAATCACCATCATCATACCCACAAACCAAAAGTTGAGAAGCCCGGAACGGTTCATGAGCATAATCAGCCAGCGGTAATAGCAAAAGATCGACATGTATCTCACACTCATCATGACTTAAATCCGCCGATGGGTCATGAGGGCCATGATCACCATGCAATGATGATCGATGACTTCAAAAAACGTTTTTGGATATCGTTACTGCTTACTATTCCGACTTTACTATTATCAGAAATGATACAGCACTGGTTGGGATTTCAATTAAAATTTGCCGGTGATAAGTATGTGCTGCTGGTTCTTTCAAGTTTTATTTTCTTTTATGGAGGCTGGCCATTCCTGAAAGGATTTGTGGATGAGTTAAAGGCAAAGTCGCCGGGCATGATGACACTGATCGCATTAGCAATTACGGTAGCCTATGTTTTTAGCGTAGCGGTCATTTTTGGTTTTCCCGGCATGGATTTCTTTTGGGAAGTAGCGACACTGATCGTGATAATGCTATTAGGCCATTGGCTGGAAATGAAGTCAGTTCTGGGTGCGTCAAAAGCATTACAGTTATTGGTGAATATGATGCCGGCTGAAGCACATAAGATCCATGGCGAGCATATAATGGACGTGAAACTGGAAGATCTGCAAAAGAATGATATCATTCTAATAAAACCTGGTGAAAAAGTTCCGGCTGATGGAATTGTGACAGCGGGAGATAGCTATTTAAATGAAAGCATGCTGACTGGTGAAAGCAAGCCAGTAAAAAAGGTAACCGCCGATAAAGTTATCGGTGGCTCGATCAATGGAAATGGTTCTTTGAAAGTAAAAGTGTTACATACCGGGAGAGACAGCTATTTGAATAAAGTGATCAGCCTGGTGCGGGAAGCCCAAAAAACAAAATCGAGAACACAACACCTGGCAGACCGGGCTGCAAAATGGCTTACGTATATCGCATTGGGGGTTGGATTGATAACTTTGATCATATGGCTTTCATTAGGCCAGGAAACGAATTATGCGATTGAAAGAATGGTAACGGTAATGGTGATCTCCTGTCCGCATGCATTGGGACTGGCAATTCCTTTGGTTGTCGCAATATCCACCGCAGTATCGGCACAAAATGGTTTATTGATCCGCAGCCGGACTGCTTTTGAGAATTCAAGAAAAATAACCACGCTGGTTTTTGACAAAACAGGTACATTAACAAGAGGAGAGTTTGGAGTGACAAGGGTTGAAACCATTGGCAGAATTTCAAGAAATGAATTATTGCAATATGCAGCGGCCCTGGAGCAATCATCAGAACACCCGATTGCTATTGGTATCATGAAAAAAGCAAAAGACGAGAAATTAGACATAATGAAAACAGAAAGTTTCAATGCAATTACCGGAAAAGGGGTAGAAGCAAAAGTGAATGATAAAAATATAAAAGTGGTGAGTCCTGGTTATTTAAGAGAAAAAAATATCCCGATTCCTCCAGAAAGTTCATCAAGCGAAGCGGAAACCATTGTTTTTATTTTAATAAATGACCAATTGGCTGGTTATATTGCGTTGGCTGATGAAATACGACCCGAATCAAAACATGCCATTGAATCATTTAAGAAAAATGGAATTAAAGTAATGATGGCAACAGGTGACAATGAAAGAGTGGCTAAAGCTGTTGCCGGAGAATTGGGATTAGATGGTTATTATGCTGAAGTACTGCCACATCAGAAAGTAGAGATCGTAAAAGAATTGCAAAATAAAAATGAGTTTGTAGCGATGACCGGTGATGGTGTGAATGATGCACCGGCATTAGCGCAAGCTGATGTAGGTATTGCTGTTGGTTCTGGTACGGATGTAGCGGCAGAAACGGCCGATATAATTTTGGTGAATAGCAATCCAAAAGATATTTTGAATTTGATCCTGTTTGGAAAAGCAACCTATAAAAAGATGGTACAAAATCTTATTTGGGCTACCGGTTATAATGCTATTGCTATTCCTCTGGCAGCAGGGGTTCTTTATTCCACCGGATTTGTATTAGATCCGGCTATTGGTGCCGTGTTTATGAGTTTAAGTACTATTATTGTGGCGATAAATGCCCAGTTATTAAAAGGGCAGATCAATAAAAACCATAGCGATTCATGAAATTCTTCTTTTTATTTTTTGTCATC
>DASVAM010000132.1:0-2553 GCA_036376375.1 Chitinophagaceae bacterium | reverse complement strand
AATGCGGCCCTTTGCATATAATGTTTTACTCCACGAAGGCCACCCATTTCTTCACCACCCCCTGCACGACCCGGACCACCATGAATTAATAATGGCAGCGGTGAACCATGACCCGTACTTTCTTTGGCACATTCATTATTCAACACTAAAATTCTTCCATGATGGGTAGCGGCCCCCATGACATATTGTTTTGCAATTTTATAGTCCGCAGTCACAACCGTAGTGCAAAGACTTCCTTTACCAAGTTTTCCCAATTCAATCGCTTCCTCCAAACTTTTATACGGCATTATCGTACTCACGGGGCCAAAGGCTTCCACTTCATGCACTTCTTTTGCAGCATGTGGCTTTTCATTCATTAACAAAATAGGAGATAGAAATGCCCCCTTCTTTGGATCAGCATCAACTACCTCAACACTATCCAAAGACCCATATATGATTTGCGAAGACGCTAATAGTTTCTCAACCTGAGCCTTCACCTCTTTTCTCTGGCTTTCGCCGGCAAGACTTCCCATTCTCACTTTTTCATTTAGCGGATTACCAATTGTGGTCTGTGATAATGCAGTTGAGACCGCTTTCCACAGGTCTTCCATTTTATTTTCTGGAACAAATATTCGGCGAATACCTGTGCAGCGTTGCCCTGCTTTCAGGGTCATTTCTTTTCTTACTTCCTTTACAAAAATGTCCCATTCAGGTTTGTCGGGAGTAACATCTTCACCCAGCACGATACAGTTCAGGCTATCGGCTTCCATATTAAATGGAACATTCTCGCTCATGATCCGCGGATTGCTTTTTAACATTAAACCAGTGGATGCACTACCGGTAAAAGTGATCACATCCTGTGAAGTAACATGATCCAGCAGATCACCCGCGCTACCGCAAATAAGTTGTAATGCGCCTTCCGGCAAAATTTTACTGGCAATAATTTCTTTTACGACTGCTTCGGTCAGATATGAAGTTATCGTTGCTGGTTTTACAATGGCCGGCATTCCCGCTAAAAGATTGACTGCAACTTTTTCTAACATACCCCAAACAGGGAAATTAAATGCGTTGATATGAATGGCAACTCCTTCTTTTGGAACAAGAATATGAGTGCCCATGAAAGTATTGTTCTTACTCAGGTTGTGGCTTTCACCATCAATGCAAAAAATATCATCCGGAAATTTTCTGCGCAGAGAAGCGTTTGCAAAAAGGTTTCCAATCCCTCCTTCAATATCTACCCAGCTATCTGCTTTTGTTGCACCGGTCTTATAGGAAATGGAATAAAATTTATCAAGATGCTTGCGTAAATGAAGGGCTAGCTCTTTCAGCATCCTTCCTCTTTCATGAAAAGTGAGTCTGCGTAAATTACGATTGCCAACTTTTCTTGCATACTCCGTCATTGCTCTGAAATCCAAACCTTTTGAAGTAGCAATGGCCACCGGTTCGCCGCTTACTGCGTTATAAAGCTGTTGGCCATCCCCATCACCGGTTACCCATTTTCCGCCCACATAGTTTTCAAGTTTATTCATGTACATAAAATATTACGATCAAAGTTATTTCAATTTTTATAAGCGGGTGGGCGAGCGAATGCTCGAACAGCTGGTTGAACTGAACACATCAGCGAACTTCAATCCCAAATTGTCTCAGGTGATGTAATGCATGTTTATAGAGCAATTGAATATTGGCGTCAAAATCCAGCTCGCCAAATACAGGGTTATTAGTTTTTAACCCCGGCGCTTTTTCAAAAGCTTCGAAAAAATAGATCACTTCTTCCTGCAATTTGCCAATTGCTGCTTCTTTGGTATGTTTTTTCAGAGGCATTGGTTCTTCAGGAAGAACGGGACTTTTGGTATTTTCTCTGAATGGCTTTTCACTAAACATGAATTCGCGGAGACGGGGAAGCTTATCGGCCGGCGTTACGACAGGTAATTTGATCTTGCCCGATGCCACCATCATTACATCCGTAAAATGTTCGATCATCTGCTGAACATTCATTTTGCCCCAGCGGGCTGCTTCGTCGTTCTTTAGCTTCTGTAAATGTGAAACCAGCTTTGTGCGAATGAAATTTTCCTTTTCGAAACTCATGTGGCGGCCTTAAGCCCTGCAAGTTTAGCTAAAACGGGGATATAAAAAAATCCCGGAGCAAGCTCTGGATCAGGCTTTATGAATCGCCATGGCTTTATCAATAGCCTGTCGCAAAGCCGCATTGATCTCCTCCACCGATCCTTCGCCCTGGATAGATTTGAACTTTCTTGATTTTTTATAGTAGTCTGCTACCGGGGATGTTTCATTTGTATATACGGCAAATCTCTTTCTTATCACGTCCTCGCTATTGTCATCACTTCGGCCACTTGTCTTGCCCCGATTCAATAACCTGTTAATTAATTCCTTTTCAGTTACCTCAAGGGCCAGCACCAATGCGATATCGGTTTTTTTCAATGCCAATAATTTATCAAGCGCCTGGGCCTGCGCCACTGTACGCGGAAAACCATCAAACAAAAAACCGTTTACGTCTTTATGCCGGTCGAAGAAAGAACCCACCATCGCGATCACTACTTCATCGGGAACCAGTTG
>DASVAM010000121.1:0-4803 GCA_036376375.1 Chitinophagaceae bacterium | reverse complement strand
AACACATCATCGCCCGGAATCGGCTTGCAACAATTGGCAAGATTATAAACGATCTTATCGCTGCTCTCACCAAAAATGATAAGCTCGGCGTCTTTCTTTGCCAGGGGAGCCTGGATACCATCAACTTTTATCTCATGAACTCTTACCGGTCTTGGGGCTTCCAGTTTATCACCAAAAACCTTAAAGTCTTTTAAGTCCTTGAGATCAATATTCTTGATGGCAACCTGGTAAAACAAATCAAGTGCAGAACTGAGTTTATAATAACTCCATACCTCATCAATATTATGCTGATTAAATGCAGCACCCAACCCTTCTATCTTACGTTGCACCGCATACTTACCATCTTCCGCAATTTTTCTTTTTTCTTCCTTTAACGCATCGCGGATCCTTCCTTTGGCTTTTGAGGTAACAACAAAATTTAACCAGTCTTCGGAGGGTTTCTGTTTGTTTGAAGTTATGATCTCAACCTGGTCGCCACTTCGAAGCTTATGACTTAATGGAACCAGTTTATGATTGACCTTAGCACCAATTGTTTTTACGCCAATGGCACTGTGAATAGAAAATGCAAAATCAAGTGCCGTGGAACCCACTGGCAACATTTTTACGTCACCTTTCGGTGTATACACATAAATTTCTTCTGCAAGAAAGCTTGTTTTGAAGTCCTGCAAAAAATCCACTGAGTCAGTATCCTGGTTACCGATCACTTCCCGTATTTGCTGGAACCATTTGTCGAAACGATTTTCGTCAGAGCTGCCTTCCTTGTATTTCCAATGCGCCGCCAGCCCTTTTTCAGCTATCTCATTCATCCGCTTCGTTCTTATTTGCACCTCGACCCATTTACCCTGGGGGCCCATCACAGTTGTATGCAATGCTTCATATCCATTGCTTTTCGGATTGCTTAGCCAGTCACGCAATCGTTCAGGGGCAGGCGTGTATTCATCGGTAATGATCGAGTACACTTTCCAACAATCACTTTTTTCATTTTCGGGAAGGGAATCAAGAATGATACGAATGGCAAATAAATCATATACCTCTTCAAAACTCACTCCTTTCTTTTTCATTTTATTCTGAATAGAGTGGATGTGTTTTGGTCTTCCGTATATTTCAAATTTTAATTCAGCTTTATCCAACTTATCTCGTAAGGGCTTAATGAATTCATTGATATACCTGCTTCTTTCTTTTTTGGTTTCGGCCAGTTTTCTGGCAATTTCTTTATAGGTCTCCGGTTCCAGGTATTTCATCGCAAGATCTTCCATCTCTGTCTTAATATTGTACAAACCCATGCGATGTGCCAGCGGAGCATATACATAAACTGTTTCGGAAGAAATCTTTAATTGCTTATCCGACTTCATATGGTCAAGTGTACGCATATTGTGAAGCCGGTCGGCAAGCTTGATCAGAATGACTCTTGGATCATCGGTAAGTGTCAACAGGATCTTTTTGAAATTTTCTGCCTGCTGCGACGCATTCACATCAATAACGTTCGAGATCTTTGTTAACCCATCCACGATCCTGGCGATCTCATTTCCAAATTCTCTTTCAATATCTTCTAAACTTATATCAGTGTCTTCAACCGTGTCGTGCAGAAGGGAACAAATCGTGGAGCGAACGCCAAGGCCAATCTCTTCTACGCAGATCCTGGCAACGGCTATGGGATGAAGGACATAAGGTTCCCCGCTTTTACGGCGCATGGTTTTATGTGCCTCCACGGCCATTTCAAATGCAAGCCGGATAAGTCGCTTATCGCCCGGTTTTAATTTCGATTTTAAACCCCTCAATAAGGCACGGTATTCCCTCAGGATCAGTTTCTTTTCCTGCTCTTCATTCAAATTGTATTTGGGTAACTGGGCAAGGGTATCCATGAACAGCGAATTTACTTAAAAACAGCCGTTTTTTCTGAGTGAAATCTGCTACATTTGCAACCCCAAAACGAAAAGTTTGAGGTTCGATGTTCGAGGTTCATAAGTTAACCTCAAACTTCAAACCCCGAACTTCAAACGATCAGCCGGATGTGGTGAAATTGGTAGACACGTCAGACTTAGGATCTGATGCCGTAAGGTGTGGGGGTTCGAGTCCCTCCATCCGGACAAAACTAGTTCAAGCGTTTAAAGGTTTAAAAGTCTAATGGTTATTTGGCAAGAAAATTTCTGTTGTCAAAGCGTAAGGACCTTTAAACCCTTAAACCTTCACACTTATAAACGATCTTTATGGCTACAGTTACAAAAGAAAACATCGGTTTGCTGAATGAGAAACTGACTTTAAAACTTGAAAAAACCGATTACCTGCCAACGTTTGAAAAATCATTAAAAGATCATAGCAAAAAAGCAAACATTCCCGGATTTCGAAAAGGAATGGTGCCTGCCGGTTTGATCAAAAAAATGTATGGCCCTTCTTTATTTACTGAAGAAGTCCTTCGCACAGTTGACCGTGAGCTGGTAAAATATCTTGAAGAAGAAAAGCTTGACATCTTTGCCCAGCCGTTACCGGTTGAAATGGACATTCGCCAGTTAGACGTAAATAACCCGGCTGATTATACTTTCCATTTCGAAATAGGAATGAAACCTGATTTTGCCCTGGCTGATCTTTCAAAAGCAAAAACTATTCGTTACAAAGTAAAGATCACTGATGAAATGATCAATAACGAGATGACCCGTTTGCAGAATCGTTATGGTAATATGAAAGATGAGACAAATGTAAATTCAGAAGAAAATGTTTTGAATATTATTTTCAGCGAAGTAGATGAAAATGCAAATGAAATCGAAGGAGGGATCAGAAAAGACAATTCCCTTCTCGTAAAATATTTCAAAGAAGGTTTCCGCAGCAATCTAATGGGCAAAACCATCAATGATTATGTTGTTGCGCAACTTAATGAGTCTTTCGACGAAAAGGAACTTGATTTTATTTTGCAGGATCTTGGATTAAACAAAGATGATCCGGCTTCATCGCAAAAGCATTTTAAAATACAGATCACCAAGATCGGTTTGCTGGAGAAGAGAGAATTAAATGAAGAATTCTTTAAGCAACTTTACCCGAATGATGAAGTGAAAACGGAAGCCGATTTCAGGAATAAAGTGAAAGAAGAGATACAGGCATATTGGGATAACCAGGCAAAAGCTCAATTGCAGCACATGGCATATCATGAGCTGCTGGATGGGACCACGATCGATTTTCCTGAATCCTTTTTGAAGAAATGGATGCAGACACAGGGCGAACAAAAAAAGACACAAGAAGAAGCTGAGAAAGAATTTCCCACTTTTAAGAATCAATTGAAGTGGACGTTGATCAGTGATAAAATTGTAAGGGAAAATAATATCGAAGTAAAGCCCGAAGAGATCAAAGCGTTCGCTAAACAACAGTTATTTGGCTACATGAACATGCCGATGGGCGGCGATGATCAGCCCTGGGTAAATAATTATGTTGACAAAATGATGCAGGATCGCAAATACATTGAGGATGCTTACAACCGCTTACAAGGTCAAAAGGTATTTGAGTGGGCCGAACAACAAGTAAAGCCAACTGAAAAAGAAATTGCGATGGAAGACTTTGTGAAAATGCAAGAGGAACACCAGCATCATCACCATTAGTAAGTATAAAAAGTAAATAGGTATATAAGGTTGACAGGTTAGCTGTCGACCTTTTTACGTTATATACCTGTATACGCCCTAAAAATGCCAATTCGTCTTAAATGGCAGAGATTAACAACCGTTGACAAAAATTGTCGTTCAATCATGTCACCGATTTTGCGGTTTTGCCATTTGGACGGATATTTGATGAATCAGACCAATTGGCGATCATTGCCCTAATCTGCAAACAAAAACGAAATGAGTTTTAATTCAGAATTTGAAAAATATGCGGTCAAACACCGCGGAATTTCCAGCAACACACTGCATGGTTATGCCAGTCAGCTTGTAACCGGCCTCACTCCAAACATTATTGAAGAGCGTCCGATGAATGTGGCGGTAATGGATGTTTACAGCCGTTTAATGATGGACCGTATCATATTTCTTGGTTATCCCATAAATGATGAAGTAGCAAATATTGTGACAGCCCAGCTTCTCTTTCTCGATTCAACCGACAGGACAAGAGATATCAATATGTATATAAATAGTCCCGGCGGAAGTGTGTACAGCGGGCTAGGCGTGTACGATACCATGCAATATGTGACACCGGATGTCGCTACGATCTGTATTGGCGTGGCTGCTTCTATGGCTTCTGTACTATTGGCAGCGGGTACAAAAGGTAAGAGAGCCGCATTGAAACATGCAAGGATCATGATGCATCAGCCGAGTGGCGCTATTGGTGGACAAGCAAGCGATATCGAGATCACTGTAAACGAAATCCGGAAACTGAAAGCTGAATTGTATGCTGTGATCAACTATCATTCAGGAAAAGATATTAAACAGATCGAAGAAGATTTTGATCGTGATCGTTGGATGACGGCTCCGGAAGCAAAAGAATATGGGCTGGTGGATGAAGTGTTGCTAATCAATCCGAGAAAGCAGAAGAAAGATTAAGCCCCCTGCCCCCCGAAGGGGGAACTTAGATCGAGCAGTTCTTTTTTTATTGAAATTATCTTTGGTAGTAACGGTGATGATATACTAAACTGAATTACTAAAATTTGGCTTCCGTTGCGTCGCACTCTTGTGCTGCATCATTTCTATTGAGCACACCGGATTGACAAAAGGGAATGCTCATTATCCCTCCCGCCTCAGGCGGGACGGGGGCAGGATGTACAAATAAAGGAAATGACCGAGAGGGGTGGACAAAAGCTGAACAGAATTCCTGTACGATGCAGTGAGTGAC